>NZ_JBSHKH010000010.1:0-110759 GCF_053643595.1 Streptomyces sp. NPDC055506
GCCCGGCACCCTGTGAGGTGCCGGGCCCGTGAAGCCGCTGGCAGAACCCCGCTGTCAGACCAGCGCCGGTTCCTTCCCCTCCGCCGGCAGCGACTCACCCTCCACGTGCTGCGCCGGCCGCTTCGGCAGGGCGAACATCAGCAGGAAGATGGCGGCCATCACCGCGGCCACCCAGCCGAGCGCGTTCTCGAAGGCGTCGGCGAAGGCCGGGCCCACCTGGTCGGGGCGCAGGTGGTCGCTGATCGAGCCGAAGAACACGACCGACACCAAGCCGAGCCCGAGCGCGTTGCCCATCTGCTGCACGGTGTTGATGAGGCCGGAGGCCGAGCCGGAGTGCTCGCGCGGCACCTCGGAGAGGATCGCGTCGGTCAGCGGCGCGACGATCAGGCCCATGCCGACGCCCATCACGACCAGCGGCAGCGCCATCTGCCAGGAGGTGATGGCGGGGCCGTAGTGCCCGGACTCCCAGATGTAGAGCAGCACCCCGGCCGCCATCACCAGCGCGCCCCCCTGCAGCACCTTGCGTCCGAAGCGCGGGACCAGCTTCTGCACCGACATCCCGGCGGCCACCGACACCGCGATGGAGAACGGAACCCCGGTCAGGCCGGCCTTGAGCGGGCTCCAGCCCAGCCCGAACTGCATGTACAGCGTCCACACCAGGAAGAAGACACCGAGCGCGACCCCGAAGACCGTCTGCACGGCGATCCCGGCCGCGAAGCTCTTGACCCGGAACAGCGACAGCTCGACCAGCGGGGAACCGTCCCGTGCGCTCTTGCGCCTCTCGTACGCCACCAGCGCCGCGAGGACGACCAGCGAGCCGGCCATCGAGACGTACCCCCACAGCGGCCAGCCCAGCTCACGCCCGCGGATGAGCGGGTAGATCAGCATCAGCAGGCCCAGCGTCACGAGCGCGACACCCACCAGGTCCAGCTTCAGGGCCCGTGGCGCCTTGGACTCGGTGATGAACCGGCTGCCGAGGATCAGGCCCGCGACACCCACGGGCAGGTTGATCAGGAAGATCGAGCGCCATTCCCACCCGAACAGGTTCCACTCCGTCAGCAGCGCGCCCAGCAGCGGGCCGGACACCGCCCCGAGACCGACGACCGCGCCGAACAGCCCGAACACCTTGCCCCGCTCGTGCGCCGGGAAGGTCGCGTGCACGATCGACAGCACCTGCGGCACCATCAGCGCCGCCATACCGCCCTGCAGGAACCGCGAGGCCACCAGCATCTCCGGGTTCACCGCGAGGCCGCACAGCGCGGAGGCGACGGTGAAGCCGCCGATGCCGACGAGGAAGATCCGCTTGCGGCCGTGGATGTCGCCGAGCCGTCCGCCGGTGATCAGCCCGGCGGCGAAGGCGAGGGCGTATCCGGCGGTGATCCACTGGATCTCGCTGAAGGACGCGCCCGACTCCCGCTGGATCGACGGGATGGCGATGTTGACGATCGTGACGTCGACGAGGTCCATGAAGGCGGCGGTCATCACGATGGCGAGGGCGAACCAGCGACGGCGGTCGTTGCCGCCGCCACCTGCGGTGCCAGGGGTGGTGTCGGTGGAGGTCATGCTTCGAAACTAGGGGGTCATTAGGTCAGATCATGTCCTAGTGGTACGGCATCCTCGTCGGTATGACGACGGACACACCGGCGCGGCTGCTCACGCTCCTCTCCCTCCTCCAGACGCCCCGCGAATGGCCCGGCGGCGAGTTGGCCGGCCGGCTCGGGGTCTCCCGCCGCACGGTCCGGCGGGACATCGACCGGCTGCGCGAACTGGGGTACCCCGTGCAGGCGACCAAGGGTGCCGACGGCGGCTACCGGCTGGTCGCCGGCAAGGCCATGCCGCCGCTGGTGCTCGACGACGAGGAGGCCGTGGCCATCGCCGTCGGGCTCCGCGCCGGGGCGGGGCACGCGGTGGAGGGCCTGGACGAGGCGTCGGTGCGGGCGCTGGCGAAACTGGAGCAGGTGCTGCCGGGCCGGCTGCGCCACCGCGTGACCACCCTGCAGGCCGCGACCATGCCGCTGACCAGCGGGGACGGCCCCAGCATCGCACCCGAGACGCTGACGGTCATGGCCTCGACGGTGGCCGGGCACGAGCGGCTGCGGTTCGCCTACCGGGCCGCCGACGGCACCGAGTCGCGGCGCCTGACGGAGCCCTACCGGCTGGTCTCGACGGGCCGCCGCTGGTACCTCGTGGCGTACGACATCGACCGCGACGACTGGCGCACGTTCCGCGTCGACCGGGTGCGCGAACCGTTCGCCACGGGCGCCCGCTTCGTACCGCGCGAACTGCCCTCGGGGAGCGCCGCGGAGTTCCTGCGGCAGTCGATGCAACGGCAGCAGCAGACCTACGACTTCGAGGTCACCTTCGCCGCACCGGCCGACTTCGTCGCCGCCCGGCTGCCGAACTGGCTGGGCGCGCCCGAGCCGTTGGACGACAGCACCTGCCGGCTACGGGGGTCCACAGGGGACCAGGTGCAGTGGGTGGCATTCCGGCTGGCGATGCTGGAGTGCGACTTCGTGGTGCATGCGCCGGATGAGCTCGTGGGGGCCGTACGGGAGTTGGGTTCACGGTTGAGCAAGGCGGCGGGCGGGGGCGGGGGCGCGGGCGGGGCGTGACCCTGCCGCTCAGGCGCCCCCCGGCGGGACGCACTCCCGGCGCCCGAGCACAGACCGGCCGAGCACGACTCCGGCACTCAGACACACGCCGACGGAGCGTACCCCCGGCACCCAGGCGCCCCCGGCGGGACGCGCTCCCAACGCTCAGGCGCGGTCCGACCCCGGTCGCGTCACGTCGCCTCCCACGGGAAGTCCCGCAGCGCCCTCAGGTTCCGCAACGCCAGCTCCGCCGGGCTCCCCGGCCCCTCCACCGGCCCGCCCCCTTCCGCCCAGGCCTCCAGCGCGGCGCGCACGGCGGCGCTGGCCACGGCCGAGGCGAAGCGCAGGTCAGGCGCGGCGGCAACGTTGTCGTCGCTCTGCTCGGCCCCGGTCGTCCGTTCCGCCAGTACCTCCCCCAGCATCCGTTCCGACGTCTGGCACACCTCCGCCCACACCCGGCGCAGGGACGGATTCGCCTCGGCGAGGCGCAGGAGTGTGCGGACCCACTCCCAGGAGGACGCCGAGACGCCGACGCCCGGGGTGAGGGTGTGGCGGACGCCCTGTTCCAGGGCCTGGAGCACGCTCGCGTCGGCGGGAGCGGCGCGTACCGCCGCCACCCAGCGCTGGGCGCCGGCCGCGTAGAGCGGGGCGACGGCCTCCTCCTTGGTGGCGAAGTACCGGTAGAAGGTGCGCGGGGCGATACCGGCGGCCTGGGCGATGTCCTCCGCGCGGGTGGCGCGCAGGCCGTGCCGGACGAAGAGGCCGGCCGCCGCCCGGGCGATCTCCATCCGCGTCTCGGCCTTCCGCCGTTCGGTCAGCGAGGCGGCTTGAGGCGGGGTCGGGGTGGTGCTGCTCACGCCCGGCAGGCTATGCCCATGTGACACAATCTGCCATCTGGCGGGCCACCCCGTGGTTCAGGTACGGGGTGCCCCGCCCTCCAAGCACCCCGCGGTGCGCGAGGCACCGGCAGAAAGAGAGAGCCGGACCCCGGCGCCCGGGGGGAGGGGCGCCGAAGCCCGGCCTTGGGAGAGTCCCGGCGCCGGGGGGAGTGCGACGGGACTTGGTTCTCGGGGGCCGAGGGGGGTGTGGCCCCGGGCCCGAACTGGTGGACCCGAAATGCTTGTTCCCCGAGTCCTTCGGGTTAAGCGGCGATACAACGCCATGTTTGCGCGGTCTTTCGCCACCCGGCGTACGCGGTGTCACGCATCACGCAGCCGGGTGCGAAACAGGCGTCACGCCGCCGCGTCGAAACCGGTGCTGCGCGCCAGCTTCTTCAGCTCCAGCAGCGCGTGCTTCTCGATCTGCCGGATGCGCTCGCGGGTCAGGCCGTGCTCCTTGCCGACCTCGGTCAGCGTGCGCTCCCGGCCGTCCTCGATGCCGTAGCGCATCTTGATGATGGAGGCCGTGCGCTGGTCGAGGCGGCCGATGAGGTCGTCGAGCTCCTCGCTGCGCAGCAGCGTGAGCACCGACTGCTCGGGCGACACCGCGGAGGTGTCCTCCAGGAGGTCGCCGAACTGGGTCTCGCCCTCGTCGTCCACCGACATGTTCAGCGAGACCGGGTCGCGGGCCCAGTCGAGCACGTCGGTGACCCGCTCCGGTGTCGAGGCGAGCTCGGCGGCGATCTCCGCGGGCTCCGGCTCCCTGCCGTGCTCGCGGTTGAACTCGCGCTGCACACGGCGGATCCGGCCGAGCTCCTCCACGAGGTGGACGGGCAGACGGATCGTACGGGACTGGTCGGCTATCGAGCGGGTGATGGCCTGGCGGATCCACCACGTCGCGTACGTGGAGAACTTGAAGCCCTTGCGGTAGTCGAACTTCTCGACCGCGCGCACCAGGCCGGCGTTGCCCTCCTGGATCAGGTCCAGCAGCGGCAGACCGCTGCGGGGGTAGCGGCGGGCGACGGCGACGACCAGGCGGAGGTTGGAGCGGATGAAGATGTCCTTGGCCCGCTCGGCGTCGGCTATCAGGGCCTCGAGTTCGTCACGGGTGGCGTCGGTCTTGGTGTCCTCGAACCCGTCGAGGACCTGCCGCGCGAACACACCCGCCTCGATGACCTGTGACAGCTCGACCTCCTTGGCGGCGTCGAGCAGTGGTGTGCGCGCTATTTCGTCGAGGTACATGCCGACCAGGTCGCGGTCGGCGATCTCGCCGCCATGGGCGCGAACACTGCTTGCCGCGTCGGCCGTCTCGCCGGTGGCGGACTTACGACGGGCGACGGCACGGGTTGCCATGCGTGCTCCCTTGCGATGGTGAGGTCAGCGGGCGGTCCTTCGGACGCTGGACTCCGTCTCCGGGACTCTCCGGACTCTCCTCGGGTGCCCTGCATCCGATGGAAACAACGACTGGAATCAGGACAGAATTCCCAACCCGCCCCACGATTTTCCTGATCATGCAGTACCCTGTCCGGCCACCTGGGGAGGCACGATGCCGTCGGAACGTACAGAGGTGCAGGTCAGACCGGGAGTCGAGGCCGACCTCGAAGCTCTCACAGCCCTCTACAACCACTATGTACGTGAGACGGCGATCACATTCGATACCGCGATCTTCACTCCGGAAGAGCGCCGCCCTTGGCTGCTCTCCCATCCAGTAGACGGCCCGCACCGCCTGATGGTTGCCACGGGCACCAACTCACAGGAAATTCTGGGCTACGCCACATCAAGCCCTTACCGGCAGAAGCCCGCTTATGCCACCTCGGTGGAAACGACCGTGTACGTCGCCCCGCACACCGGCCGCCGCGGCATTGGCACCCGCCTGTACCGGGCCCTCTTCGAGGCCCTGTCCGGCGAGGACCTGCACCGCGCCTACGCCGGCATCGCCCAGCCGAACGAGGCGTCCGTCCGGCTGCACGAGCGCTGCGGATTCCAGTACGTCGGCACGTACCGGGAGGTCGGCCGCAAGTTCGGCCGCTACTGGGACGTGGCCTGGTACGAGAAGCCGCTGTGGCCCCGGCACCTTGACGTCGATTTCAGCTGAGGTTGATTTCAGCCGAACTGCACCGATCGCTTGGCCAGCCCCATCCAGAACCCGTCGATCACCGACTTCTGCGCGTCCAGCTCACCGGCCGCGTCGGCGGCGCCCATGGTCACGAACAGCGGGGCGAAGTGCTCGGTGCGCGGGTGGGCGAGCTGCCCCGCGGGCGAGGTGCGGGTGAAGTCGAGCAGGGCGTCCACGTCCCGCGCCTCCAGCGCCCGCCGGCCCCAGTCGTCGAACTCCGCCGACCAGCCGGGGATGCCGCCCTGCCGGAGCGCGGCCAGGTTGTGGGTGAAGAAGCCGGAGCCGACGATCAGCACGCCCTCGTCCCGCAGCGGGGCGAGCTTGCGGCCGATCTCCATGAGCTTGACCGGGTCGAGCGTCGGCATGGAGACCTGAAGGACGGGAATGTCGGCCTCCGGGTACATCTCGACCAGCGGGACGTACGCGCCGTGGTCGAGACCGCGGTCGGGGACGTCCTGGACGGGCATACCGGGGGCGCGCAGCAGCTTCCGTACCGACTCGGCGAGCTCCGGTGCGCCGGGAGCCTCGTACCTCACCCGGTAGTAGTGCTCGGGGAAGCCCCAGAAGTCGTAGACGAGCGGGACGGTCTCGGTGGCGCCGAGGGCGAGCGGGGCCTCCTCCCAGTGGGCGGAGACCATCAGGATCGCCTTGGGGCGCGGCAGCCCGGCGGACCAGGCGGCCAGTTCACCGGGCCAGACCGGGTCGTCGGCCAGCGGCGGGGCGCCGTGGCTGAGGTATAGAGCGGGCATGCGCTCCTGGGTGGCGGCGGACATGCTGCGACTCCCTCCAGAATGGTTCCCTGACAAAACTGTACGGGCCATTTGTTTAATCTTCAAGGAGGGGCCACGTAGAGTGGAACACATGAAGGCACCCGCATCCGCACCGACACCGGCCTCCGGCCAGGAGCCCCAGGAACCGCGCTGGCTCACCGACGAGGAGCAGCGCGTCTGGCGCTCGTTCATGGAGGGCGTCACCCTCCTCGACGACCATCTCGACCGTCAGCTCCAGCGCGACGCGGGCATGCCGCACGTCTACTACGGCCTTCTGGTCAAGCTCGCCGACGCGCCCCGGCGGCAACTGCGGATGACCGAGCTCGCCATGCTGGCGAAGATCACCCGCTCCCGCCTCTCGCACGCCATCGCGCGACTGGAGAAGAACGGCTGGGTACGCCGCGAGGACTGCCCCGACGACAAGCGGGGCCAGTTCGCCGTGCTCACGGACCAGGGCTACGAGGTGCTGCGGCAGACCGCCCCGGGCCATGTGGAGGCCGTACGGCAGGCGGTCTTCGACCGGCTCTCCCCGGAACAGCAGAAGTCCCTCGGCGAGATCATGAGGATCGTCGCCGAGGGACTTCAGCCGGCCGAAGCGGGTGCGGACCTGCCCTGGCTCCGCTGAGCCGGGGCAGGTCCTGGAATCCATAGGTACGAGGCGTCCCCTTCCTCGTGCCTACGGGTGGCCCGAAGGGGTTCTTCCGAGAGCTGTCGTCAGTGGGCGACGACCGGGATCTGCACCTCGTCGTCCACGCCGGAGTCCGAGCCGGTCACCGTGGAGCTGCCCGGACGGCCCGCGTTGACGAAGGTCAGGGCGATCGCGGCGGCCACGACGAGGATGCCGACGGCGAACCAGATGGCGCTCGTGTAGCCCTCGACCATGCCCTCCAGCTGGACCAGCTGTTGCTGGGACCGGCTGGTCGCCCCCACGATGTGGTCGGCGATGTACGACGTCGTCGCCGAGGCGGCGATGGTGTTCAGCAGGGCCGTACCGATGGCGCCGCCCACCTGCTGCGAGGTGTTGACCATCGCGGAGGCGACACCGGAGTCCCGGGGCTCGACGCCCTGGGTGGACAGGGACATGGCCGGCATGAACGCCGTACCCATGCCGAGACCGAGCAGCAGCATCGCCGGCAGCAGCAGGGCCGCGTACGAGGAGCCGATCTCCAGCTGCGTCAGCAGCAGCATGCCGAGCGCGGCGACCAGGAAGCCGGGGCCCATCAGCAGGCGCGGCGCGACCCGGGTCATCAGACGGGTGCCGATCTGGGTCGAGCCCGTGATCATGCCCGCGATCATCGGCAGGAAGGCGAACCCGGTCTTGACCGGCGAGTACCCCTTCACGATCTGCAGGTAGTAGGTCAGGAAGAGGAACAGGCCGAACATCGCGATGATCGCGAGTCCGAGGGAGAGGTAGACACCGCCGCGGTTGCGCTCGGTGACCACGCGCAGCGGCAGCAGCGGTGCCTTGACCTTGGACTCGACGAGCACGAAGGCCAGCAGCAGGACGGCGGAGGCGACGAACATGCCGACGGTCACGGAGTCGCTCCAGCCGTCGGACTCGGCGCGGGTGAAGCCGTAGACCAGGGCGACCAGGCCGAGGGTGGACAGGATCACGCCGGGAATGTCGAGCGGCGAGCGGTTGCGGCCGCCCTCCGGCTCACGGATGACGAAGTACGCACCGGCCGCGGCGATGATGGCGAACGGGATGTTCACGAAGAACGTCCAGCGCCAGTCCAAGTACTCGGTGAGGAAACCGCCCAGGATCAGACCGACGGCACCGCCGCCACCGGCGATCGCGCCGTAGATACCGAACGCCTTGGCGCGCTCCTTGGCGTCGGTGAACATCACGGCGAGCAGGGAGAGCGCGGCGGGCGCGAGCAGGGCACCGAAGACGCCCTGGAGGGCGCGGGCGCCGAACATCATCGCCTCATTGGTGGCCGCGCCGCCGAGCGCGGAGGCCGCGGCGAAGCCGCCGAGCCCGACCACGAAGGCCTTCTTGCGGCCCCACAGGTCGGCTATCCGGCCGCCGAACAGGAGCAGACCGCCGAAGGCGAGGGCGTAGGCCGTGACGACCCACTGCCGGTTGCCGTCGGAGATGCCGAGGTCCTGCTGGGCGGAGGGCAGGGCGATGTTCACGATGGTGGCGTCCAGGACGACCATCAGCTGGGCGAGCGCGATGAAGACGAGCGCTTTCCAGCGGCCGGCGTCCGGCGAGGCGGCCGGATTGCCGAGTGCCTTTGAGGCTGTTTCAGACATGGGGGTACCCACTTCGGGACTTCGTGACGGAAAGAGATGTCGAGAGACAGCGGATCGTCCACGGGGACGGCCGCAGGGACTGTCGTCTTGGCCTCAGAGGTTGTGTCTTGGCTTCAGACGGTTGGGACGCGCTGAACTAATCGGTCAGGGCTGGCGCAGATCCTCCAGGGTCACGGCCGTGCCCGGCAGAACGGAGCGAGCGGGAGCCCGCAGCCCGTCCAGGAACAGCTGAAGATGGCGGTGGACGAAGGGGTCGGCACGGAAGCAGTCCGTCCCGGCCGGGGGCCGGCTGAGCTGTGCCACGGCGATCATGACGTCTCCGACGTCCACGTCGGAGCGGAGCTGCCCGGCGGCCCTGGCCCGGTCCATGACCTCGGCGACCTGGCTCTCGACCCGTTCGCGCGCGGCTTCCAGATCCGGGTGGTGCTTGTCGAACGTGCTGGAGACCATCGGGCACAGTGCGCTGATCCGCTCGTCCGCGGCGGCGTGCACGAAGCGCTCCAGCGCCTCGAACGCGTCGCCGGTCTCGGCGAGCGCGAGCTCGGCCGCGGCGGCCGTACGGTCCATGACGGAGCAGACGACCTCGCGGACCAGCGCGTCGCGGTCAGGGAAGTTGCGGTACACCGTGGCGTTGCCGACGCCGGCCCGGCGAGCGACCTCGTCGAGCGGCACCTCGGGGCCGTGCTCGACGAACATCTCCCGGGCGGCGGTGACGATCCGCTCCCGGTTGCGCAGGGCGTCGGCGCGAGGCCGGGGCGCCTTGCGCTGTTCGGGGGTGGCGGTCTGCACGGCGTACTCCTGGATGGATGAGGTGTGTGGTGTTCGCGATCCGGGGAGCGGGTCCCCGTTTCGCTCTGACACATGGCTAAACGGGGACTGGGTCCCCGGTATTTCCCGTAGCTGGGATTTTTTCTTTGTGACCTGGCTCACAAGGGTCCCGGACTCTGCCAGAGCACTACTGGCGGGAAACCCACGATCGGTCTCCTCCAGCGCGCGCCCCCATCCCCCGCAACGGAGGGTGAGCGAAAGGGTGCAGCCGGAGACCGGCGGCTGCCGTGGCGCGGGAGGTCCCCTGCATGCAGCCGCAGCCTCAGCGACCCCGGCCGGGCGCGGCGGGGTCGCACGGCCCGGGCCGTACGCGGCATCCGGGCTCGGGGGTTGGGTGGCCGGCTGGGTCGGGGGGTACGCGGCGGGGTGGGTCCGGCCGTAGGGGGGCGGATGGGTCGGGCCGTAGGGGGTCGGATGGGTCGGGCCGTAGAGAGTCGGACGACGGCTCAGGCCGAAGGGAGTCGATCGGCTCAGGCCGTACGCCGCCACCCCGCCGTCGGATACCCCGGCGCCGTCTGGCGGCCCTGGCCTGTGTGACCGCCCTGACCTTCTCGGTCAGCACCTCGGCCGGCACGGGCCACCTCGCCCCGGGTGCCACGACGGCCGGAGCCGGCCCGATCGCCCTGTCCCGCACCTCCTCGCACGCGCCCTGCCTGATCCGCGGCGGCCGCGAGGTCCAGATGTCCGAGGGCATCCCCACCTCCGACGGCTACTCCCGCTCCACCGGCACCGTCCGCGCCCTCACCCTGATGATCGACTTCTCCGACGCCCCCGGCGACGGCGACGCCATGGACCGCTTCCGGGAGTTCTTCCCGCAGACCCGCGAGTGGTTCCGCACCAGTTCCTACGGCCGTCTCGACTACCGCCCCGAGACCCCGATCCCGCAGTGGCTGCGGATGCCGAAGTCCTTCCGCGAGTACGGCATAGAGCGCGGCGCCCCCTTCGACCCCGGCTACCGCACGCTGGTCCAGGATCTCGTGGCCGCAGCCGACCCCAAGGTGGACTTCCGCGCGTACGACCTGGTGAACGTGCTGGTCACCCCGAACGCCGGCCCCTCCGCCCTCGACACGGTCCTGTCCGTCACCTTCGCCGGCAACCCCGAGGCCCCGACGGCCGACGGCACCCCCGTGGCCAACGCCTCGTTCGTCTACTCCCGCCAGGACGACGGTTCCGGCTCCTACGACCGCAACGGCTACCGCGTACTCCCCCACGAGAACGGCCATGTCTTCGGCCTGCCCGACCTGTACACCGCCGAGGGCGGGGGCGCGGTCGGCCACTGGGACATCATGAGCGAGGACTGGGGCGCCAACAACGACTTCCTCGGCTGGCACAAGTGGAAGCTGGGCTGGCTGGACGCGACGCAGGTCCACTGTGTGGCGACCCCAGGCACCACGGAGTACACCCTGACCCCGCTGGCCAGCGCCGGCGGCTCCAAGCTGGTCGTCCTCCCCCTGGACAGCGGAACCGGCTACGCCGTGGAGCTGCGCACCCGCGCGGGCAACGACGAGACCGTGTGCCGCCCGGGCGTCCTGATCTACAAGGTCGACGCGAAGGTGGACACGGGCATGGGCCCGGTCACCGTCCACGACTCCCGCCGCGACAGCGGCGGCTGCACCCACGCGCCGAACGTCCACGCGGAACTGTCGGACGCGCCGTTCACGCCCGGGGAGACGTTCCGGGATCCGCGCAAGGGAGTGGAGATCGAGGTGGCGGGGGTGGACCTGGAGGGGGGAGGTGGGGGTGAGGGCGGGTATCGGGTGCGCGTGACGAGGGGGTAGGGGTTCGACGCCAGCGGGAACCCGTCCCGGACTCCGGATTACCGTAAGGCCTGCCGCGACCGCCGTACCGGAGAGCCGATGCCAGCGAAGCCACCCATGAGCGACGACCCCGAGGGGTCCGCCCCCTCGGCAGACGAGAACGGGGCGCCGGTGAATGACGCCGGGACGCCGGCCGAGGAGGCTGCGGCAGAGGCCCGCGTGGCTGCGGCAGAGGTCGGCGTAGCTGCGGCAGAGGTCGGCGGCACGGCCACACAAGCCCGGGGCTCGACCACACCGGACGAAGCGGTCACGCCGCTGATACGCGGCATCGCCGTGCTGCGGGAGCTGACCGAGGCGGACGGCACGCTGAGCCTGAGCGGCCTGGAACGGGCCACCCGCCTCGCCCGCTCCACGATCGACCGCATCACGGCCACGCTCGCCCGCATGGGCTACGTCCGCGTGGACGGCCGGGACGTACATCTCTCCCCCCGCCTGATGGAACTGGGCAACGCCTACCTCGCCGCTCTGCGCCTCCCCGCCCTGCTCGCTTCCCGGGCGGACGCCCTGGCCGACGAACTGGACGAGTCGGTGTCCCTGGCGGTCGCCGACCGCGACGGCATCCGCTTCATCCACCAGGCGACCCGCCGCCGCGCGATGTCCCTGAGCTTCCGCATCGGCGACCTGCTCCCCGCCGAACGCACCGCCCCCGGCCCCCTGTTCGCGACGGAGTGGACGGCCACCGACTGGCAACGCTGGCGCGAACGCCGGGCGGCGGACCCGAGGGACCTCTCCTTCACGGCCGTACCACCGCGGAAGTACGGGGCGGACGCGAGAGACGACGAGACGTTCATGAGCCGCACGCGGGAGGCGGCCGCGAACGGCTGGGCCGTGGACGACCAGCTGATCGAACCGGGCCTGGTGGCGGTCTCGGTCCCGGTCCGCTCTCCTCACACAACCGCCGCCACGACCGCCGCCACGACCGCCGCCCACCAGCCTCCGGTATGCGTGGCCAGCGTGGTCAGCCACACAAGCCGCCACACGGCACACAGCCTGCGCACCACCCTGCTGCCGAGGTTGCGGGCGGCGGTGAAGCGGATGGAGCAGGAGTTGGAGCGCACTCCACCCCCGCCCCCCGGCACACCGCCGTCGGACCTGGCGCTCTGGACGGGCGCGTCGAAACAGCGACTCGGCCGCGACTTCATCGAATCCCTGGCGCGGGGCCTGACGGTGCTCACGGCCTTCGGCGAGGGCAGGCCGGAGCTGACACTCACGGAGGTGGCCCAGGCCACGGGCCTGGCCCGGGCGACGGCCCGCCGCGCACTGATCACCTACGAACACCTGGACCTGGTGACGTCCACAGGCAACCGCACCTTCGCCCTGACCCCCCGGGTCCTCTCCCTGGGCTTCCCGCCCCTCTCCCGCACAACCCTCCCCGACATTGCCCACCCCCACCTCTCCGACCTGACGTCCCGCATCCACGAGTCGACGTCATTGGCGGTGCTCTCGGACTCGGGCGAGGAGATCCAGTACACGGCGCGGGTGGCGACGGGCCGGGTGATGAGCGTGAACATCACCCTGGGCACCCGCCTGCCGGCGCACGCGACGGCTCTGGGCCGAGTCCTGCTGTCGGACAGAGCCACGACCACGGACACCCTGACCTCGGTCCGCTCCCAGGGCTACGCCTTGGTGGACGAGGAACTGGAAGAGGGCCTCCGCTCCATCGCGGTCCCGATCCGCGACCGTTCCGGACGAGTCGTGTCCGCCCTGAACACAGCGATGCACGCGAGCCGCCACACCCTCCGGGAGTGCGTGACGGACCTCCTCCCCGAACTGACGACCACAGCCACCCGCATCGAGTCGGACCTCCACACCGCCGCCCGCTTCACCCACGTCCCCCTGACCTGACCCCCACACCCACCCGACCCGTATCCGGTACGCTGACGCAAGTGGTCCCCCCAGACCACAGGCACGCCGCTGCTTGCGTCCGCTGCCACTGCCTTCGCCTTCGTAGCTCAGGGGATAGAGCACCGCTCTCCTAAAGCGGGTGTCGCAGGTTCGAATCCTGCCGGGGGCACAGTGCCTGACCAGGCACAGAGCGTCGAACACCCCCTCGGAAGTGATCTCCCGAGGGGGTGTTCTCATGTGTGCGGGGACAGATCGGGGACACGGCGGATCCAGCGGGGACGCGGCCCTCCGCTACGCCGTCTCCCTCGACCACACCACGCGGATCAGCGGGCGGACGAGCGCCTGCTCATCGGCGCCGGAGGACGGGGCGACAACAGACCCGGCGTCGCCGGAGGCCGCGCGCTTCTCCCTCACCTGGCCACAGCCAGCGCCGCCAGGAGGGAGGCGAGATCTCCGGTGCAGGTGACCACTTCCTCGTCGTCGGGGGACCGACGCGACGCTGCGGCCACCTACAGTTGCTGCTCCCACGGATTGACCACCGGAGCGCCGGTTCGGGCCATGTGCTTGATGTTGCGTGTGGCCACCGTCCAGCCGTTGGCCAGGGCGGTGGCGGCGATCAGAGCGTCCGGTGGGTCAATGCTGGTGCCGGCGGCCTTGAGCGTCTTGTGGATCGTGAGGTAGGCGGCCGCTTCCGGCTCGCCGATCGGCGCGATGCGGTCACGGTACTCGTGCCGTACCACAGCGAGAGCTTGGGCGTAGCGGGCCTGCCGTACGGGATCCGGGGTGGCGGCAACGCCGGCCTCGATCTCGGCCACGGTGATCACGCTCAGGAAGCGGTTGGGTCGGGCCGTGGACCTGAACCAGGACAGGACGCGGGGGTCGGGCTTCGCCCGGGTCGTGAGTTCGGCGACGACGTTGGTGTCGAACAGGTAGATCACTCGGCGTCCGTCTGCTCGTCGTAGGAGCGGGCGCCGAAGTCCAGCCCCTCGAAGGGCTGGGAGAGCAGGAACTCCTCGAAGCCGTCGTTGCTCAGTGCCACCCAGCGGTGCAGCATTTCGGGCAGGGCCTCGATCTCCGTGTCGGCAAGCTCTGCGTCAAAGTGCTTGCGTTGATCCTCAGGCAGGGACTCCCGGATGTCACGGATGGTCCGCAGCGGGTGCGACGACGGGGGCGCCGGGTGAGGCACGCCGCCCGGGGCTGTGGTCATCGTCATCCCTTCCGCTTGAACAGGCTGCGTACTGCTGCTGGCCCCAGGCTACGGGTTCCCGCCTGCTCGCTCACAGCTTTGGGACGAGAGCGGGGCATCCGTCAGCCTGCCCGCCGAGCGACAGCGGCAGTTCTTACGGAGTGCGCCCGGTCGTCCTCGTCGATGAGGCTCCGCATCGGGCACCCACACCCAACCCAGTGGCCAACCGGAACGGATTCAGCAGACATGAGGCCGGGAAACCCCGCGAACACGCGAGAACTACTCAGGGGTGTTTTCCCAGACCAAACTGCCTACGGGCTACGTTTCCGCCACATCCACCCGGTGGTACGGAAACGGCTACCGACGCGCATGGGCCACCCAGTGGGCGTCCGGGTGCCGCGCGGAGTGACGCACAGGAAGCCGTGCGAAGACACCAGCCGGGGCAGCGCATACTGCTCCCGGAAGTTCAAGCGAGCCTGCCGCAAGCTGGGCATCGTGCCGTCGATGGGCAGAGTCGGATTGCCAGGCTCCCCTGCGGGACCTCCGGCAGCCCCTTCGGCCGCATCTCACCCGCATCACCCCACGTCCGTACGACAGCACAAAAGCCGCACGGACGACCATTCCGCGCCCATCGTCACCCCGCATGGAATTGGGCAGCTGAGTCAGCCTCGAATCCGAAGAGGGTTCGCGGCGGCCAGGGAGCCGTGCACGTGTTGGAGGTAGTGCAGGAAAGCCTGGCGCGTCATGCCCGGTTTGGGACGGATGGTGGCGATCAGGGTCGGCCTCGGCATCCTTCGTTTCTCCGGTGAAACGCGTGGCGATCGGCATCGCGGGGATAGCCGCGATGCCGAGCTCGACGGGTGTGTGGTTCTCGTGGTGGATCGGCGCCGCGTGGTCAGCCCGCCGTCTGCTGGATCGGTTCCGGGGCGGCCGTCCGGCGGCGTCGGGCGGCGAGGCCGAGTGCGGCGGTGGCCACGGCCCCGGCGAGGGCGAGTACGCCCAGGGCGTTCGCCAGGGTGCCGACGGCGGAGGTGAGTGCGAGGACCACGAGCGGGCAGATGAACTGGCCGAGGAAGAAGAAGCCCGTCCACAGGCCGGTGCCGCGGCCGCGGTCGGCGTAGTGGAGCTTGGACATGGCGAGGGTGAGCAGGCTCGGCAGCATGATGCCGCTGCCGAGGCAGTTGATCACCGCACCGGCGGTCAGTACGACGGGGTTGGGGGCGAGCCAGATCACCGCGAAGCCGAGGGCGGACAGGCCAAAGGCGGTGGGCAGCCAGGCTTGCGGGCTGCGGCCGGCCTTGGCGAAGACCACGGCGCCGATCACGACCGCGGCACTGGAGCCGGCTGTGGCCAGTCCGATCACGCCGGGGTTGCTGACGCCCACGTCGCTCAGGAGGAATGCCATCTCCACCTGGACGGTGTAGAAGAGGATGGCGCCGAAGAGGGTCAGCGCGCAGGTGCCGGCCAGCGGACGCCAGGGGAAGGGCCGCTTGACCGCCTGCTCCGTCGGTTCCGAGGCGGTGGGGGAGGGCTCGTTCGCGCGGTCGGCCGGTCGGGGCTGGGGCAGGAAGGCGGCCATGACGGGGGCGAGCAGCAGGCTCACGGCGTAGGCCCAGAAGGGTGCGCGCCAGCCGGCCGATCCGGCCGCGCCGCCCAGCACGAAGAAGGCCGTCGCGGAGATCGAGGCGCACATCGTCTGCATCGCAAGATAGCGGTCGCGTTGCCGGCCGGAGTAGTAGTCGCCGATCA
The DNA here is from genome assembly GCF_053643595.1 of Streptomyces sp. NPDC055506. Taxonomy (NCBI): domain Bacteria; kingdom Bacillati; phylum Actinomycetota; class Actinomycetes; order Kitasatosporales; family Streptomycetaceae; genus Streptomyces; species Streptomyces sp. NPDC055506. The sequence goes on from NZ_JBSHKH010000010.1 coordinate 16,037, forward strand.
GCGTGGTGCAGCAGGTCATGATGGCCGCTTCGGCGACACCGACGAGGGCGCGGCTGGCGACGATGGCGCCGAGGGAGTCCAGCCACAGGGGGGCGGTGCCGAGGATCGCGTACAGCATGGTCGAGACGACGAGCAGGCGTTTGCGGCCGAGCCGGTCGACGATGACGCCGGCGAAGGGGGCCAGCAGCGCCAGGGAGAGGGCGGGGATGGTCAGGGCCACGGGGACGAGCGCGTCGACGCCCGGCACTTCGGCGAAGTGGGCCTGCATCTGCGGCAGGACGGGGGCGATGAGTACGGCGCCCAGGATGGGCAGACAGCTTCCAGCCATCAGCAGCGTGAGGCGAAGCCGGTGGCCGGGGCCGGACACGGCCTGCTCGCTCGGGGTGTCCTCGATGGCTGTGGGCGTCGGGGACGGGAGCGGGGGCACGGGTGCAGGCATGCGGGAACTCCACGTGGCGGGTCGGGAGGGGGACGGGATGGTGCGGCCGTCATGGTCGGGCCGTCGGGCCGCCCGGTATCCGTGGCAGGTTCGGAGCGGGGAGCCGATGCTGCCGGGCGTCGCGGCGGGCAGGCGCGCCGGGCGCCCGCCCGGTCCCGGCCGGCGGGTGATGGTGCGGCTCCGGCGCCGGGTTGAGACGACTATGGGCCAACGGGCAGGTCCTGCCTAGCCCTCATCCGATCGATATCGAAGATGTGGATCATCCGGGCCTTGGATGCCAGGCGCCGGCATGGGCCCGCTATCTCGGTGCGGCCGTGGCGATACGGCCGGGCTCGGAAGCGGCCAGCTCCGCTCCCACGCGGGCCGCGGTCTCGCGCAGCCAGATGTGGGCCGCGTCGTGGGTGTGCACCGGGTGCCACCACAGTGCCTCCTGGAGAGGGACCGCCCCGTAGGGCGGTTCCATGAGGCGTACGGCGGCCACGCCGCGCAGCAGTTCGGCCAGGCGCTGCTGGACCAGCGCGATCCGGCGGGTGCCGGCGACCAGGAAGGGCAGCGCCTGGAAGCTGTCGACGGAGATCTCCACGCGGGGGTCGACACCGAGCATGCTCAGCTGCCGGGCGGCCGGAGCGTCGTAGGCGCGCTGGTAGATGACCCAGGGCAGCCGTGCCAGGTCGTCCATGGTCAGCTGGTCGCCGACCTCGTCGTTCGTCTCGGCCACCAGGAAGGCCCAGCGGTCGGTGAACAGGTCGACGGCGGGGAAACCGCCGATGATGCCGCGCGGCATCAGCAGCCCGTCGGCCGTGCTGAGCAGCGGTGCGGTGTCCTCCGTGACGTCGATGGGCGTCCGCTGGAAGCGCAGCCGTACTCCCGGGGCCTCGGCGTGCACGGTCCGGGCGAGCTCGGCGCCGAACACGGCGAGGGCGTAGTCGGAGGTGAGCAGGGTGAACTCGTGCTCCTCGCTGCCCGGGGCGAAGTCGGCCCTGCTGCTGAAGACCCGTTCCAGCAGGTCGCAGGCGGTCGAGGTGCGGTCCAGCAGGGCGCGGCCGAGGGCGGTCAGTTCGTACTGCTTGCCGACGCGCGCGAGCAGGTCGTCGTCGAAGTGGCGGCGCAGGCGGGCCAGGGCCGCGCTCATCGCCGGCTGACTGAGCCCGACGCGCTGCCCGGCGCGGGTGACGTTGCGCTCCTCCAGCAGGGCCCGCAGGGACAGGACGAGATTGAGATCGAGGCCGGAGAGGGACACGACGCCTCCAGAGCGAGGCCGCTTACGGCAGCAACATTTGCGCGACAGATGATCAACATCCAAAGAATCTATTTCCCAGATTACGCGGTGAGGGTCACATTGGTCCCACCGCAATCTGGAGGACATTCCCGTGAAACCCGCAGCCGCTTCCGCGTCCTTCTCCGGACCCTTCGCCCTTGGCGTCCTCTCCGCCTCTGACCAGGCACCTTTCCCCGGTCTTGTGATCTCCGGGGGGCGCGTGCTGGATCTTCGCACAGCCCTCGGAGAGCCGACCCTGACGACCCGGGCGATCATCGAGCGCTGGGACGAGATGCTCCCTCGCCTGCACGGGCTCGCGGCCGACGAGACGGCCGACTGGCGACCGTTGGAGCGCCTGCGGGCGCACACGCCGGTCGAGCCCCGCCAGGTCTTCCAGTCCGGCGCCAACTACCGGCAGCACGTGATCGACCTGGAGGTCGCCCACCGCTCCCCCGACGACCCCCGCACGGTCGAGGAGGCGCGCGCGGAGATCGCCGCGGTCATGGACCGGCGGGCGGCCGAGGACCTGCCGTACGTGTTCATCGGCCTGCCGAGCGCGATCACCGGCCCCTTCGACGACGTCGTACTCCCGGACTGGGCCGAACAGCCGGACTGGGAGCTGGAGTTGGCGGCCGTCATCGCCAGGCCCGCCTACCGGGTGACGGTCGAGGAGGCCCTGGAGTACGTGGCCGGCTACACCATCGCCAACGACCTCACCGACCGCGCCACCGTCTTCCGCCGCGACATGAAGGCCATCGGCACCGACTGGCTGCGCTGCAAGAACGCCCCCGGCTTCACCCCGCTCGGCCCGTGGATCGTGCCCGCCGAGTCGATCGCCGACCCGGGTGACCTGCGCGTCACGCTGAAGCTCAACGGCGAGACCATGCAGGACGAGCCCACCAAGGACATGCTCTTCGGCATCGCCCGGCTGGTGTCGTACATCTCCCAGACCTCCCGGCTCCTGCCCGGCGACCTGGTGCTCACCGGCAGCCCGGCCGGCAACGGCATGCACTGGGGACGGCTGCTGCGCGACGGCGACGTCATGGAGGGCTCCATCACGGGTCTGGGCGCGCAGCGCACCCGCTGCGTCGCCGAGGGGACCGTGTCATGACGGCCTCGCTCGACCCCACGGACGCCGAGGGCGCGATCGCCGAGGCCGCCAAGCGGTGTTCCAACTGGAGGCGTTGGGGCGAGGACGATGTGCTCGGCACACTGAACTTCCTTGACGAGGCCAAGCGCCTCGAGGGTGCGGCGCTGGTCCGCCGGGGCGTGAGTTTCTCGCTGTCGCAGCGGTTCGACATGAACGGACCGCAGAAGGGCTGGCGCCGCCGCACCAACCCCGTCCACACCATGCTGGACACGGGCACGGACGCGGCCCTCGGCAACCAGGGCTTCCCGCACGGCATCGGCGGCGCCGACGACGTGATCACGATGCCCCTGCAGTGCTCCACCCAGTGGGACGGGCTCGGGCACATCTTCGACCACGGCAAGGCGTGGAACGGACGCGACGCCGCGAAGACCGTCACCTCGGACGGCGATCTGGTCACCGGCATCGAGCACATGGCCCCGTACGTCGCCGGGCGCGGAGTCCTCCTCGACGTCGGCCGGGTGATCGGCGACGAACGCGGGGAACTGCCGGACGGTTTCGCGATCACCGAGGAACACCTGACCGCGACGGCCGAGGCGCACGGCGTGGCCGTCGGACGCGGTGACCTCGTCGTCGTCCGGACCGGGCGGCTGACGCGCGCCCGCCGCGACGGCTGGGGCGACTACGCGGGCGGAGACTCTCCCGGTCTGTCCTTCGCCACCGCCGGCTGGCTGCACGCGAGCGAGATCGCCGCGATCGCCACCGACACGTGGGGCTTCGAGGTACGGCCGAACGAGTTCGACGGCGCCTTCCAGCCGCTGCACCAGGTCGCCATCCCCAACATGGGCCTGCTGATCGGCGAGATGTGGGACCCCGACGCTCTCGCGGACGACTGCGCCCGCGACGGCGTGTACGAGTTCTGGCTCACCGCCGCGCCCCTGCCCATCACCGGAGCCGTGGGCTCCCCCGTCAATCCGATTGCCGTCAAGTAAGCGGCGGAACAAGGGAGTTCCCCATGACCACACCCCGCACGGTCCTCGTCATAGGCGGCGGCCCCTCCGGCAACGCCATCACCATCCTGCTGCGCCGGGCCGGCCTCTTGGTCGACCTGATCGAGGCCAGACCCGACTGGAACGCCACCACCGGCTCCGGCATCACCCTCCAGGGCAACGCCCTGCGTGTCCTGCGCGAGCTGGGCGTGTGGGAGCAGGTGGAAGCATCGGGGTTCGCCTACGGCTCGCTGGGGGTGACCGCCCCCGACGGCACCCTGCTGTTCGTCAAGGAGGACATCAAGTCCGGCGGTGACGACCTGCCCGCCACCCTCGGCATGCGGCGGCCGCAACTTCAGCAGATTCTCATCGACGCCGTCCGCGCGACAGGTGCCACCGTACGCCTGGGCACCACCGCCGAGACCCCGGAGCAGGACGCCGACGGTGTCTCCGTCCGGTTCAGCGACGGCACCGAGGGCCGCTACGACCTGGTGATCGCCGCCGACGGCCTGAACTCCGCGACCCGCGCCGCGATCGGCATCAGCGACCGTCCCGAGCCCGTCGGCATGGCCATCTGGCGCGCCCCCGCCCCGCGCCCCGAGAGCGTCACCCGCTCGGACCTCACCTTCGGTGGCCCCGCCTACATCGCGGGCTACACCCCCACCGGCGAGAACACCCTCTACGCCTACGTCGTCGAGGCCAACCGGGACCGCAACTCCATCGACCCGGCCACCTACGCGGACGAGATGCGCCGGCTGGCCGAGCAGTACGGCGGTGCCTGGCCCGAGATCACCAAGCACATCACGGACCCGGCGAAGGTCAACTACACGTGGTTCGACCGGCATCTGGTCGAGGGCTCCTGGCACCGCGGCCGGGTCGTCCTTGTCGGGGACGCCGCTCACTGCTGCCCGCCCACCTTCGCCCAGGGCGCGGCGATGTCCTTGGAGGACGCCTCCGTCCTGGCGGAACTGCTCACGAGCGGGCGCGCATGGGACGACGCCCTCTTCCAGGCGTACTACGACCGACGCGTCCCGCGCGTCCGGGCCGTCGTCGAGGCGTCCGTCCAGCTTTGCCAGTGGCAGCTGGACCAGGTGCACGACGCGGATGTGCCCGGACTGATCGGCCGCACCATGACCGCCCTCAAGGAACTGCCGTGACGGCCCACCCACCCCCAGCCACCGCCGGGAGCCGCCCCCAGCGCGATCCCCGCCCCTCGTCGAGCAAGGACGCGCGCCCTTCGCCGACCGTCGACGTACACGCGCACGTCCTGATCCCGGAGGTCGAGGCCCTGGTGGCCGACCTGCCGGGCCTGGTACAAGCCAAGGCTCTCGACGCCCGCCGCAACGGGCCCGCGGCCCTGGCCGTCAGCGGCCCCATGGTCGCCGAGCGCATCCCGAGGCTGACGGACGTCGCCGTACGACTGGCCGCGATGGACGCGCAGGGCGTGGACGTCCAGCTGGTCAGCCCGTCGCCGTCGCACTACCACTACTGGGCGGACGAGGAGACGGCGGAGAAGGTCTACCGCCTGGCCAACGAGGCGACGGCCGCCCACTGCTCCCAGGCGCCCGGTCGGCTGCACGGTCTGGGCCTCGTCCCCCTGCAGCACCCGGAATCGGCGGTGCGCGCGCTCGAACTCGCCATGGGTATGGGCCTGTCGGGTGTCGAGATCTCCTCGCACGCGCCGGGCCGGGAGCTGTCCGATCCGGCGTACGAACCCTTCTGGACCCGGGCCGAGGAGACGGGCGCGCTCCTCTTCCTGCACCCCTTCGGCTGCACCCTCGACGAGCGCCTCGACCAGTGGTACCTGTCCAACACCGTCGGCCAGCCCACCGAGAACGCCGTCGCGCTCTCGCACCTGATCTTCTCCGGGGTGCTGGACCGGCACCCGGAGCTGAAGATCATCGCCGCGCACGGGGGCGGCTATCTGCCCACCCACATCGGCCGCTCCGATCACGCCTGGTCGGCCCGCTCCGACGCGGGCGCGGGCTGCGCCCACCTGCCCAGCAGCTACCTCAAGCGCCTGTACTTCGACTCGCTGGTCCACGACCCGCAGGTACTGCGGGCCCTGATCGGCGCGGTCGGCGCGGACCGGGTGCTGCTCGGCTCCGACTTCCCCTTCGACATGGGCACCGACGACCCCGTCGGCGCACTGCGCGCCGCACGCCTGCCCGACGACGACTTCCACGCCGTGCGCGGCGGCAACGCGACAACGCTGCTGCGCCTCACCTGACCCCCACACAGAAGGAAAGCCCACCATGAGCGCCCGCCTGCTCACCCATCTGCGGCACGTAGACCTCGCCGTGCCCGACTACGACAAGCAGCTCGACTTCTACGCCGGCGTCTGGGGCCTGACCCAGGTCGCCGAGGACTCCGGCATCTCCTTCCTCGCCGCCGAGGGCAGCCCCGAACAGTACGTGGTGCGGCTGCGCAAGGCCGAGGAGAAGCGCCTCGACCTCGTCTCCTACGGCGCCCGCTCCACCGCGGACGTGGACACCCTCGCCGAACAACTCCTCGCGGGGGGCGTGCGGTTGATCTCTCAGCCGGGCAAGATCGACACACCCGGTGGCGGCTACGGCTTCCGCTTCTTCGACGTCGACGGCCGCACCATCGAAGTGTCCGCCGATGTGGACATACGGCGGCACCGCAAGATCGAGGAGAAGGAGTCGATCCCGGTCAAGCTGTCGCACGTCGTGCTGAACTCGCCGGACCTGGACAGGACCCGTGAGTGGTACGAGACCCACCTCGGATTCCGCCACTCCGACACGCTCAGCTCGCCGCACGTCGGTGACGTCATGCACTTCATGCGGATCTCCAACCAGCACCACTCCATGGCCATCGCCAAGGGCCCGCACACCTCCCTGCACCACGTCTCCTTCGAGATGCGCGGCCTGGACGAGTACATGCGCGGCTCCGGCCGCGTGATCCGCGCCGGCTTCAAGAAGGTCTGGGGTCCGGGCCGGCACCTGGCGGGCGACAACACGTTCACGTACTTCCTGGACCCGCACGGCAACACCATCGAGTACACGACGGAGTTGGAGCTGCTGGACGAGGACACCTGGCACCCCCACGTCTACGACTTCTCCCAGCCCGAGGTCACCGACCAGTGGGGCACGGCGAACCCGATGAACGAGCTGGTCGCCAAGGAGTCGTTCAACGACGTCGACCGCGGCTGCTTCGTGGCCCCGCCGGTCTGACCCCCTCGAACCCCGGGGACGCGGTGGCCCTGTCACCGCCCTGACGCCCTTGCCGCCTCCCCGGTTTCCACCGCTGTCGAAGACCGCCGGAGCCTGGAGCCGTGCATGCGTTTCGCCACCTATGAACATCGACACCAGCGACGGGTCGCCGTCGTGCAGGACGACGGCACCCTCCACCCGGTTCCCGGGGCGCGCTCGCTCACGGAGCTGATCAGCTGCGGCGACGGACTCGACGCACTCCTGCGCGCCGGAGCCGCCACGCTGGACGTCCCGCCGGGCCCTCACGTGTCCGAGGTGCGGCTGCTGCCACCGCTTCAGCCGCCCACCGTGCGGGACTTCGTCACCTTCGAGGAGCACGTCGAAGGGGTACGGCGGTCCGTTGACGGCGTCGGCGGAGTGCCCGAAGCCTGGTACGACGCCCCGACGTTCTACTTCACCAACCCGTACGCCGTCATCGGCGCCCACGACGACGTCCCGGTGCCGCCGGGCAGCGCGGTCCTCGACTTCGAGCTGGAGGTCGCCGCCGTCATCGGCCGGGAAGGGCGGGACCTGACGCCGGAGCAGGCACGGGACCACATCATCGGCTACACGGTCTTCAACGACTGGTCGGCCCGCGACCTGCAGTCCCGCGAGATGCAGGTCCGCCTCGGCCCGTGCAAGGGCAAGGACACCGCCGCCACCCTCGGCCCGTACCTGGTCACCGCCGACGAACTGGAGCCGTACCGCGACACCGACGGCTTTCTGCGCCTGGCGCTGACCGCCTCGGTGAACGGCGAGGTCGTCGGCAAGGACCTGCTGTCCAACATGAGCTGGACCTTCGAGGAGATGGTCGCCTACGCCTCACGCGGCACCGTCGTCCGCCCCGGCGACGTGCTCGGCTCCGGCACCTGCGGCAACGGAGGCTGTCTCGCCGAGCTGTGGGGCGTCCGGGGCGAGCAGTCCCCGCCCCCGCTGAAGCCGGGCGACACCGTCACCCTCACCGTGGAGGGCATCGGCACCGTCTCCAACACCGTGGTCGCGGGCAGGGAGCCCGAGCCGCTGCCGACCGCCCGGCGCCGCACCCGGGAGCGGCCGTGAACGACCTGCACCCCAAGAGACTCCTCGGCAAGGTCGTCGTCGTCACCGGCGCCGCGCGCGGCCAGGGCGCCGCCGAGGCCGAGGCCCTGACCCGCGAGGGCGCCCGCGTCATCGCCACCGACGTGACCGAGGCCCCCGGCTGCCGCCGCCTCAACGTCACCGACGAGGAGCACTGGGCGGAGCTGGCCGCCGAACTGCAGGAGTCGTACGGCCAGGTGCACGGCCTCGTCAACAACGCGGGCATCACCTGGCGCGCCCGCCTCGGCGATGTGACCCCCGACGACTTCACCCGCGTCCACGCCGTCAACGTCACCGGCCCGCTCCTTGCCATCCAGCACCTGACGCCGCTGATGCCGCCCGGCTCGTCCATCGTCAACGTCGGTTCCACCGCCGCGCTCAGCGGCCACTACCCGGTCGCCTACACGACCAGTAAATGGGCACTGCGCGGCCTGTCGAAGACCGCTGCCACGGAGCTCGGCCCGCGCGGCATCCGCGTCAACACGATCCACCCCGGCTTCATCGAGACCGAGATGACCTCCTCCGCCGCACCCGCCTTCCGCGAGGCGAACATCCGCGAGACCCCTCTCGGCCGCACCGGCACGGTCGACGAGGTCGCCCCGCTCGTGGTCTTCCTCCTGTCCGACGAGTCCTCCTTCATCACCGGCGCCGAGATCCCGGTCGACGGCGGACTTACCGCGCACGGCGGCGTCAAGTCCATCTCTGACGCTCTGGGTTCGGCTGCTGTGGATTCGGCTGCTTCGAATCCGGAGGGGCATTGAAACGGCTGGAAGGGAAGGTGGCCCTGATATCGGGCACGGCCAGCGGTCAGGGGCGCGCGGCAGCGCTGCGGTTCGCGGCCGAGGGCGCGATCGTCGTCGGCGGCGACCTGCGGCACGAGTCCGAGCTGAAGGCCCAGCGTCTCGTCGCGCAGGCGGGCGGCACGGCCCTCACCCCCGGCCCGCTCGACGCGACCGACGAGGACTCCGTCCGCGCCTGGGTCGAGGAGGCCGCGGACGCCTTCGGAGGCGTCGACATCCTCTATGCCAGCGCCGACGCCGACGCCGACGCCGTCCGTTTCGGTGCCGTCGACACCCAGCCGTACGAGGACTTCGGCTGCACGATGCGCGCCGAGCTGGACTCGGTATGGCCGGCCGCGCACGTCGCCTGGCCCCACCGGGTGCGCAGTCGCACCTGCATCGTCACCACGGGGTCCCCAGCGAGCCTGACCGGCTCGCTCACCAACCAGCGGACGGCCTTCCCTCATGGCGTCCAAGGGCCCGGTGATCGCGATGACCCGGCAGTTCGCCGCCGAAGGCGCCCCGTAAGGCATCCGCGCCACCTGCGTCAGCCCGGGGTGATCGACACCGAGGCCACGCGCGGCGACCCCGCCGGCCGACGACCATCCCCTGTGGACCATCGCCCGCCACATCTCCCTCGGCCGCGTCGGGCTCCCCGAGGAGGTCGCCAACGGGGCCGTCTTCCTCGCCTCCGACGAGGCGGCCACATCACCGGCGCCGACCTCGTCGTCGACGGCGGCCGGTCGTCCGTACTCCCCAGCTGAAAGGGCCACTTCCGTGAACAAGGTGAGCGCGAACGCCGACGAGGCGGTCGCCGACATTGCCGACGGCGCGTCTCTGGCCGTCGGCGGCTTCGGCCTCAGCGGCATCCCCGAAGTGGTGATCCGGGCCCTGCACGAACAGGGCGCCACCGGCCTGCAGGTCGTGTCGAACAACTGCGGCGTGGACGGCCGCGGGCTGGGCGTGCTGCTCGCCGCCGGCCGGATCGCCCGCGTGACGGGCAGTTACGTGGGCGAGAACAAGGAGTTCGCCCGCCAGTACCTGTCGGGCGAGCTGGAGGTGGAGCTGGTGCCGCAGGGCACACTGGCCGAGCGGCTGCGCGCCGGCGGCGCGGGCATCCCCGCGTTCTACACCCCGGCCGGTGTGGGCACCCAGGTCGCGAACGGCGGTCTGCCGTGGAGGTACGCGGCGGACGGCTCGGTCGCCGTGGCCTCCCCACCCAAGGAGACCCGCGACTTCCACGGCCGACCGCACATCCTGGAGCACGCCATCACCACCGACTTCGCCCTCGTCCGGGCTTGGCGGGGGGACCGGCACGGCAACCTGGTCTTCCGCCGCGCCGCCGCCAACTTCAACCCGCTCGCGGCGATGGCCGGCCGGATCACGATCGCCGAGGTCGAAGAGCTCGTGGAACCGGGCGAGCTGAGCCCCGACGCCGTCCACCTCCCCGGCGTCTTCGTCCAGCGGATCGTAAAGCTCACCCCCGCTCAGGCCGCTGACAAACAGATCGAGAAGAGGACGGTACGAGCATGAGCACGACGATGGACACGCCTCGCGGCTGGACCCGCGACCAGATGGCCGCCCGCGCCGCCGCCGAACTCACCGACGGCTCCTACGTCAACCTCGGCATCGGCCTGCCCACACTCGTCCCCGGCCACCTCCCGCCCGGCGTGCAGGTGGTGCTGCACTCGGAGAACGGCATCCTCGGCACCGGCCGTTATCCGACCGCCGACGAGGTCGACCCGGATCTCATCAACGCGGGCAAGGAGACCGTCACCGTCCTGCCGGGGGCCTCCTTCTTCGACTCGGCCCTGTCCTTCAGCATGATCCGCGGCGGTCACATAGACACCGCGGTGCTGGGCGCCATGCAGGTGTCGGAACGCGGTGACCTGGCCAACTGGATGATCCCCGGAAAGATGGTCAAGGGCATGGGCGGGGCGATGGACCTGGTCCACGGCGCCCGCCGGGTCATCGTCCTGATGGAGCACACCGCCAAGGACGGCAGCCCGAAGATCCTGACCGAGTGCACCCTGCCGCTGACCGGCGAACGTTGTGTCCACCGCGTCATCACCGACCTCGGAGTCCTCGACGTCACAACCGACGGCCTCACCGTCGTCGAGACCGCACCCGGTATCACCCTCGACGAGATCACCGCGAAGACGGCCGCGCCCCTGCGGACCGACGCCGTCACCGCTGCCCGCTGAACGCGGTCGTCCGCGACCCCGCTCGCAGGTTCGGGCAGCGGCCCGTCACCACTGCCCGAACGCGGCCGGGCCGCCGATCGGCGATGGGCCGGTCACGGTCGCTGGTCATGTGCTGACAGATCAAGGCCCGCCCACGGCGCGGGCGCGGCGCGCTCGGCGGCTTCGGGCATGAAGCGGGGAGACACCCTCTGTGGCTGGGGCGGTCGGCTCCGCGGCTTTAGGCAGCCACTTTGGGGCGAGCCGCTGGCGGTCGCTCACGAGGAACACTCCAGCACGGCAGGACTCCCCGACCAGTCCCCACATGCCTGTGCAGGCACGAGATGATCACGGAGCATGGGGCGACGGCCCGCGCTTCGGCGTGGAAGTCCGGTACGCCATCGAGGATGAGTCTCTTGGACAAGGCGGAGAGCTCACCGACGGGCCATCAGTATCGCTGATGGCCCGTCACAATATTGTAATTAGTGATCGTTGAGGAATTGGAAGTGGTAAGAGCCCGAATTATCCGAGGGCTCATGCGAGACTATGACGTCGAATTTGTGGTTTTCCGCGAGGTTGTACTTGCCGCCGTCCGAGGCGTCCCGGTAGCTGCACTTACCGTCGTTCTTCGTGTCGGTGAGGCTGTACAGGAGGTCGCCGCTGTAGTAGTCGAAGACGTTCACCCACGCCTTCTTGCCGTCGCTCTTGGTGTCACAGACCCTGAGGTAGTCGCCGCGCTCCTCGATGTAGGCCGCCGCGTGCTTGCCCCTGTCGTACAGCGGTCCGTGGTCCCAGTCCACCGCCTGCGCCGAGCCCGGCACCATGGCCACCGCGACAGCGCCCATGGCCAGTGCGGACATTCCGCCCTGAACGATTCGCTTGATGCTCAATTCAATCCCCCTGGTTTTATGGTGAGTAGTGGTCAGAGTCGTATGAGGCTAACAGTGGATGTCGGTCACCGGCCGCCCGTGTCAGACGTGTGCCAGATCGTGCGGGGAACCACGGGGGACACCGGGGACAGGCTCGGCGAGGGGACGGACACCAGCAGCGCTCCCGTGCAGGTCAGCCGAGCAACCACCCGTAGATCACCTCAGCTTCCCAAGCTGATGGTCTACCGCCAGCTTCTCAGCGGTCGGCTTTCCTTCGCCGCATTCCGGACCGATCATGGGGTCATGGTGTCGAGCATCGTCGTTCAGTACACCGATCTCCTGCGGACCAGCGACTACGACCTGTGGACCCGGTTGCGGGACCTTCTCAGGGCCCAGGGACTTGATCCAGGGGTCAGCAGCGGTCACCAAGGGGGACTGTCGGGTGCGTCCGTGCCCGCCAGATCGGTCCACGAAGCAGCAGGTCACCGACCCATTGCCCCAGTCTCTCTCCTAAAGTGGTTGTTCAGCGCGCTCAACGCGTCCACACCCGCTGGAACTCTTCGGCTGGGATGGCCTCCAGTGGATCCTCTTCAGGATCGATCGCCTGGTCTGTCAGGAAGCCGTGCTCGGCCTCCAGGTGCTCCCAGCTGTACTGGTGGAGTTGGCCGGCCGAAGTCATCTCGGCTTGCTTGAACCACGGGACCATCGTGTCAGCGAGCGCACGCGATGGTCCCGTTCTGACATCCACAAGTGAGATCAACGGCGCCGGACGCCAGCACTCCCAGACGGTCTGGCACGGCCAGCGTGGCCAGGCGACTCCCTGGCAGTGCCACGCAGTGATCGAACTCCAAGCGGGCGTCACAGGTTGGAATCCTGCCCGGGGGCACCAGCGCCCCGGGCCGATCATGGTCTGGGGACCCGTCTGCTAGTCGAGCGGCCCGCGTTTCGCACGCGGTGTGGGGTGCGTGCCGTCAGCGAGCTGTGGGCAGTCTTCCCTGAGCCCGAGCCCGAGCCCAAGGTCGTGTCGTCGAGGGCGCCGGGCTCAGTCCCGCGCCGCCCCCGTCAGGGACAGGTCCCAGTACGCGGCGTACCGGCCGGCGAGGCGCAGCAGGTCCTCGTGGGGGCCCTGTTCGACCACTCGCCCGGCGTCCAGGAAGGCCACTCGGTCGGCCCGGCGTACGGTCGCCATGCGGTGGGCGACCAGCACCACGGTCCGGCCCGTCATCAGCTGCTCGATGCCGGCGTGCACGGCCGCCTCGTTCACCGGGTCCAAGGCCGAAGTGACCTCGTCGAGCAGGACGATCGGGGCGTTCTTCAGCAGCGCGCGGGCGATGGAGACGCGCTGCCGTTCGCCGCCCGACAGCAGTGCCCCGCCTTCGCCCACGTCCGTCGACCAGCCGCCGGGGAGCCGCTCGATCACTTCGTCGAGACGGGCCGCGGCGGCCGCGGCGCGTACCTCGGCGTCGGTGGCGTCCGGGCGGCCGAGGCGCACGTTCTCCTCGATCGTGCCGTCGAAGAGGTAGACGTCCTGGAAGACGATGGCGATCCGCGCCATCAGCGCCGCGGTGTCCATCTCCCGTACGTCCACGCCGCCGATCCGGACCGCGCCCGCGTCGACGTCGTAGAAGCGGGCGAGCAGCTGCAGCAGCGTCGTCTTGCCCGCGCCCGACGGCCCGACGACGGCGAGGCGCCCGCCCTCGGGTACGGACAGCGTCACCCCGTCTGCGACCACGCGGTCGCCGTGCCGGAAGGTGACCGTGTCGAACTCGACGTCGTGGCAGGACGGTTCGCGCGGCGCGCGGGGCTCCGGCAGCGGCTCGGTGGTGAGGACGTCGTCGAGGCGGGTGAGTTCGGCGCGGGCGGCGCGGATGCCGCCACCCATCTCGGCGAGGGACAGCAGCGGGTCGGCACAGCGGGCGGCGAGCACCAGGATTGCCAATACCTCGGCCGCGCCGATGTTTCCCCCGAGGGCGAGGTACGCGCCCAGTGCGAGCAGCGCGGTGAACACCGTCTGCACGGTGACCGCGAGACCCAGCACACCCGGCAGCGCAGAGAGGGTGGAGCGGCGCGAGGCGCGGCGCAGTTCGTTCAGGGAGTCGTCCAGCAGACCGAATCGCTCGCCGGTGCGGCCGGCGGCGCGCAGCACCGGCTGGGCCTGGAGGTACTCGATGACGCGGCCGGTGGCCTCGCGCTCGCGTTCCACTCGTTCCGTGTCGGTTGCCGTCGTCGCGCGGGCTGCGCGGAGTTGGACCGCGGCCACCAACGGCACGGCAGCCAAGCCGGCGAGCCCCAGCTGCCAGTTGAAGGCGAGCATCACGGCGACGATCGTCAACGGCGTCACACAGGCGGAGATGAACGGCGCCAGCAGGTGCGCGATCACGCTCATCGCCCGCAACACGCCCTGACTGGCGAGGACGGACACCTCGCCGGTGCGGCCGGGTTGATACCAGCCGATGGGCAACCGGGCGAGGTGTTCGCCGAGGCGCTCGTACATGCCGTGCAGCAGTGTCGTGCCCACGCGGAACCCGGAGCGGTCGCTGATGTACCGCAGCACCGCGTAGACCGCGACCGCCGTGCCGAAGGCGGCCAGCCAGGGCCGGGCGTCCTCGGGTGTGCTGCCGAAGAGCGCGCGCAGCACGGGCACCAGCAGGGCGTACGACAGTCCCTCGGCGAGGGCGGTCGCCGTCATCAGGGCGACGGTGCGGCGCACCGGCCCGGCGTACTCGTCGCCGAGCACACGCAGCAGTGTGCTGATCATCGGGCCTCTTCCCCTTCCCTGACACCGGCACCAGCACCGGCACCGGCACCGGCACCGGCACCGGCACCGGCGTGGATCTTCCAGAATTCGGCGAACGCGCCGTTTCGTGCGAGGAGTTCCGCGAGCGTGCCCCGCTCCACGATCTCGCCCTCGCGCAGCATCACGACGGTGTCGGCGTCGGCGATCGTCTCCATGCGGTGGGCGATGACCAGCGTCGTCCGCTTCTCCCGGTCCTGCGCCAGCGCCTCGCGCACCGCCTGCTCTGTCTGGGGGTCGGCGAAGGCGGTGGCCTCGTCGAGGACCAGGACGGGGGCGTCCGCGAGCAGGGCGCGGGCGATCGAGACGCGCTGCGCCTCGCCGCCGGAGAGGCGGGCGTCCTCGCCGATCACCGAGTCGTAGCCGCGGGGCAGTTCGAGGATGCGGTCGTGAATGCTCGCCCGGCGGGCGGCGCGGACAACGGCGTCGCGGTCGGCGTGCGGGACGGCGAGGGCGATGTTGTCCGCGACCGAGGCGCGCAGCAGCCGGACGTCCTGGAAGACGAAGGACACCCGCCGGTACAGCTCCTGGCTGCCCACCTCACGCAGGTCGACGCCGCCGAGGAGCACGGAGCCGTGCGTCGGGTCGTAGAACCGCGGCAGCAGTTGCACCAGCGTGGACTTGCCGCTGCCGGACGGCCCCACCACGGCGGTGATCGTCCCCGGCTCCAGCACCAGGTCGATCCCGCACAGCACCTCGCGCCCGGCCTCGGCACCCTCGTACCCGAAGCGGACGTCCCGCAGCTCCACCCGGTGTCCCTCGGGTGCCACCGGCCGTTCGGGCTCGGGCAGCGGCGGCTCGGCGAGTACGTCCCGGATGCGGCCGACGGCGCGCCTCGCGGCCTGCAGGTCGTCGAAGCCGTGCCCGAGCGCGGCCACGGGCGCGGTCAGCCCGAGGCCGAGGAGCAGGAACGGCAGCAGGTCCGCCGGGGCGAGTCCGCCCCCGGTGATCCGGTACGCGCCGCCGACCAGCACCGCCAGCAGCACGAACGGCGGCGACAGCGCCACCTGCATCCCGGCGGCGACCCCGGAAAGACCGCGCACCATCCGGTAGAAGCTCCGGGTGAAGTCGCCCACCGCCGCACGGAACCTGCCGTGCGCCCGCTCCGACCCGCCGAACGCCTTCACCACCGCGATGCCCTGCACGAACTCGACCGCCGACGCCGAGATCCGCCCCATGGCGGCGTCGAACTCCTTCTGCTCGCGCAGCCGCGTGGGGGTCATCATCAGCGGCACCAGCGCGACCGCCAGCAGCACGGGGATCAGCGTGATCAGCGTCAGCCGCCAGTCCACGGTGAAGAGGTAGCCGAGCGAGACCAGCGGCACCACGAAGGCGGAGACCAGCTCACCCGGCGTGTGGGCGATGAGCGGGTGCACGGCACTGACGTCCTCGCCCACCAGCTTCGCCAGCTCCCCGCTGCGCCGCCGCGCCAGCCGGCCGATCGGCATCCGCCCGAGCCGCGCGGCGAGTCGCCGGCGCAGCGACAGCTGCACCCGGGTGTCGAGGAGGTGCCCGACGCCGGACGAGGCGGCCGTGAACAGCAGCCGTACGAGCAGCCCTGCCGCGCCCGCGATCACGACGTCGCGCACGTGCTCGTCGTCGGCCGGCCCCGGCGCCAGCAACGTACGGCCGAGCTCGACGACCGCGAGCAGCGGCGCCAGGCCGGCGACGGCGCCGATGACCTGAAGGACGACGACGACGGCGAAGCCGCCCGCGTACGGGCGCAACAGACGGGCCACGCCCGGTGGTGGCGGCGCGGTGGTTCCGGTGGAAGTCATGCGCTCACCTTCGCGGCGGCTGCGGCCCGCTGGATTGGAGAAATGTTCCGTCCGGATGTTCCGTCCGGACGGAGCATCCGGGCGGGCCGTAGCATGGAAGCATGTCAACTGCCGTGCGTCGGCGCGTCGTTGCCCCGGTGTGGGAGGTCACGCGCCCGGCCCGGCCCGGCCGCGTACCCGGCGTCGTCCTGGCGGGGCTGCGCGACCGCGGCCCTGCTCCGGTCGACCACCGGCTCGACCCGCACCCCGTGCTGACGCTGGCACTGCCCTGCGGCGAGGCGGCGCTGGGCATCGACGAGTCGACGGGGCGGCAGCACCGCGGCAGCCTTGTCACCGGGCTCGGGTTCGGTGTCGGCGGTGCGGCGCGGGTGCGGGCCGCGAACGTCGAGTGGATGCAGGTGCGTCTGTCGCCCGCCATCGCACGTGCCGTGCTGGGCGTGGGGCCTGCCGAGCTGGAGAGTTCCGTGGTGGCCCTGGACGACCTGTGGGGAGAGCGGCGGGCAGCCCGGCTGCGCGAGCGGCTGGCCGGGACCGCCTCGTGGGAGGAACGCTTCGCGCTCGTCGAAGCGTTCCTCGCCCGGATGCCCGCCGCGGGGCCCGCCATCGAGCCGGAACTGGCCTGGGCCTGGGACCGTATCGTCGCCGGGCACGGCCAGGTGCGGGTCGAGGGGCTGGCCGACGAGCTGGGCTGGAGCCGCAAGCGCCTGTGGTCCCGTTTCCACGCGCAGCTCGGCCTGCCGCCCAAGCGCGCCGTGAAGCTCGTCCGCTTCGACTGGGCCGCCACCCGCCTGGCCGGGGGCCAGGAGGCGGCCGGGGTCGCGGCGGACTGCGGCTACGCCGACCAGTCGCATCTGCACCGGGACGTCGTGGCGTTCACCGGTGTGACCCCCGCGACCGTGGCCGGCCAGTCGCTCGTCGCGTCGGCCGACCTGGCGTGGGTGGACCACGTGCCGCGCCTCTCGGCACGGTGGGGCGATGCCCCGGCCTCCCGTTTCGACGGGCCGCACCGGCCACCGCCGCCGGCCACCGGCGGAGATGCCCGAGGTGGACGGGTTCCCGGGCGGAGTACGGATGTGCGGAGTACGAGTTCGGATGTACGGTCCTGTCACCCGGGCCGGCGGCCCGCTCGCGCCGCCGATGCGGGGGACTCCGGGTGACGACCGATCGTGGTCCGGGGCATTCGGAAGGCCCGACAAGGGTGCGCGGCTGCTACCGGAGCGCGCCCGCGTCCTTGGCGCTTTCCGGGCGCCTCCGCTCCCGGACCAGTGAGATCGCGATCACCAGAGCGGCCACGAGCACGGAGAGCAGTACCTGGCTCCGTCCGCCGCCCTCCTTGTCGTCGGTGAGCATGTAGACGAGCACGAACGAGATCATCGCGATCGTCACCCACGTCAGATACGGGAACAGCCACATCCGGACGACGAGCTTCTCCGGGTTCTCGCGCAGGATGATCCCCCGCATCCGCAGCTGCGAGAAGCAGATGACCAGCCACACGAAGAGCGCCACCGCACCGGAGGAGTTCAGCAGGAACTGGAACACCGTGTCCGGCCACAGGTAGTTGAAGGCGACCGCCACGAAGCCGAAGGCCACGGAGGCCAGGATCGCGGGCTGCGGGACTCCTCGCGCGTTCGTCCGTACGAAGGACCGCGGGGCGTCGCCGCGCTGCCCGAGGGAGAAGGCCATACGGGAGGCGGTGTAGAGGCCGGAGTTGAGACAGGACAGCACGGCGGTCAGCACGATGAAGTTCATGATCTCGCCGGCGTGCGGGATGCCGATCGTGTCCAGGGCCGCGACGTACGACCCCTTCTTCTCGATCGCGGGGTCGTTCCAGGGCAGCAGGGAGACCACGACGAGGATCGAGCCGATGTAGAAGACGCCGACCCGCCAGATCACGCTCCGGGTGGCCTTCGCGACCGCCCGCCGCGCGTCCGGGGACTCGGCGGCGGCGAGGGTGACGATCTCGCTCCCCATGAAGGAGAAGACGACCAGCAGGATGCCGGTGAGGATCGCTCCGCCGCCGTTCGGCAGGAAGCCGCCGTGTTCGGTGAGGTTGCCGAAGCCGGTCGCGGCGTGGTCGGTGCCGGGCAGCACACCGAAGATCGCCAGGCCGCCGAGGACGATGAAGCCGCCGATGGCGACGACCTTGATGCCCGCGAACCAGAACTCGAACTCGCCGAAGGAACCGACCGAGATCAGGTTGGTGGCGGTGAGGACCACCATCACGATCAGCGCCCAGGCCCACTGCGGCACGGCCGGCACCCACCCTTCCAGGATCACGGCACCCGCCGTCGCCTCCACGGCGAGCACGACGACCCAGAAGAACCAGTACAGCCAGCCGATCGAGAACCCGGCCCAGCGGCCCAGCGCCCGGTCCGCGTAAGCGGAGAAGGAGCCGGAGGTCGGGTAGGCCGCGGCCATCTCGCCGAGCATCCGCATCACGAACACGACCAGGGCCGCGACCAGCGCGTACGACAGCAGGATGCCGGGCCCTGCGGCGGCGATACCGGAGGCGGAGCCCACGAACAGGCCGGCGCCGATCACACCACCGATGGCGATCATGGACAGATGGCGGTTCTTGAGACCGGCCTTCAGGCCTGCCTGCTCCGGGGAATGACCGTCGGCGGGTGGGGCGGTGTCAGGGGCCGGAGCAGCTGGGGGACGTGTGGTCATGTCGACATCCATCCGTTGAGTGGTGGGGAAGCCGTGTGGGGAGTGGCTGCCGTGGTTGCTGGGGCATCGCCTCGACGGCGGAGACGAGCAGGCCGGTATGGCAGGGGGGAGGGCCATGGCCTTGAAGGTTCCGCAAGCGTTCAGGGTGCGGGGCGCGGTATCCGGATGCCGTACGGGTGATGGGGTCGTCACCGCACGTCCGCGCTGCGCTCCGCCTCCTCATGAGAGGCGGTCCGTTTCACTTGCGGGAGGAGATTTGCGCCAGCGTATGGGGAGTCATGGGCCGGTGGGCTTGTCCAGTACGACGAAGTCGTCGCCGATGGCTGTACGGCCCCACAATGCGAAGGGGAAGCGGGATCAGCTGCCGGGCGGCAGGCGCAGCTGGAGCATGGCAAGCAGACGCTGGTCGGGACGGCTCAGGTCGAGACCGGTCAGCTCCTCGGCCCGGCGAAGGCGGTAGCGCAGCGTGTTGGGGTGCACATGCAGCTGGGCGGCGGCCGCCCGTACGTCGCCGAAGGAATTCAGGTAGGTCAGCAGGGTCTCCGCCAGGCGGCCCTGGTGCCGGCTGTCGTGGGCGACAAGGGCGGTCAGCCGTGGATCCCGTATCTCGGGATGGCCGGAGAGCAGCGTCAGCACTTCACTGACCAGTACTTCCGACTGGATGTCCGGCAACGCGGCGACCGCGGTGTGTACGTCGGCTCCCAGCATGGCATCGAGGATGCGGTCGGCCTCCCGGCGCGACTCCGTGACGTCGCCGAGCGTGGACACCACGCAACCGACCGAGCCACGCAGCGGCAGGCCCAGGTGTCGGCGTACGGCGTCGGTGATCTCCTGACCCCAGCCGCGCAGCGTGTCTATGTCGACGCCGCGCGGCAACTGGGGCAGGAGCACGTAGATGCGGGGATCGACCTGCGTGACCAGCGCGCTGCGGTGCCGGGCGGCTATGTGCACGGAGACCAGGTTGGTGACTTCGGCATGGGTCAGCTCCGCTGCGGCGACGACCTCCGCGGTTCCGTACGAGAAGCCCAGGACGGCAGCCGGGCGGGTCGCGTCGAATCCCAGGTGGGTGGCCAGCGGCTGTGGTCCGGTGTTCCCCTCCAGCAGTCCGGCCAGCAGGGTTCGGGTGAACGTCAGGTTCTCCGAGAGCTCCCGGCGGCGGCGCACCAGATGGAGCGCGGCGACCCGGGCGGCACCCAGCAGTGCCTGGCCTGAGCGTTCGGACAGCGGTGTCGAACCCTCCTGCACCCAGATGGTCCCCAACTGCCGCTCCCCGGACCGGATGGCCACCGCGAGCCGACGGCGGATCCCCAGCTCGGGGTGACTGTCGATGCTGATCACCTCGTCGCTGGAGTGCAGGTGCTGGAACACACCCCACTCGCGCAGCTTCGCCAGGTAAGCCTCCGGTCCCTGCCAGCCGAGGATGGACCGCCGCCGCAGGTCGTCGATCTCGTCGGAGTCGGTGGAGCGGGAGTACGCCAGCACCCGGTTGGCGGTGTCCTCGATGCTGACGATGCCGCTGGTGAGGATGGCGGTGGTCTGGGCGAGTGAGAACAGGTCGCTCTCCTCGGCTTCGCCGATGTGCCCCGGCGGCGCGTCGTCGAGGGCGGCGCGTGCCAGCGCGTTCACCTGTTCCCAGCGTGCGTCGCCGCGCAACGAGAGCAGGGCGACCCCGGCCTCGGTGGCGGTCTCGCTGAGAGCCGCGGCCTGGCCGGGACCGTCCAGTTTGACCACGACGCCGGCGGCACCGTCGCGCCCGGCGGCCCGCAGCGCGGGATAAGCGGCTCGGCCACGGGCACCGATGGCGAGGGCCAGCTCGCCCGGCCGGGTGGTCGGCGCCTCCTCGGGATCGAGCAGGGCCACGCCACGGATCTCGACGTCCAGTCCGGCGGGAGCGGCCTGCACCTCCACCAGCGAATCGCCCAGAGCCATCAGCAACTCGCGCAGGCTGATGCTCGCGGGAAGCGGGGTCATCTCGGCCGGATCCATGATCGTCGCCTTTACTGGGAGCCATGCCGGAGCCCTGATGCTATCTGTCCGGCGACGAGCACCGCCGTGGAGCATGTGCGGACCGCGGGCCGGGCCCGGACGAACGGGTCGCCGACGAACTGGAGCTCGTCGCCGAGTGGGCCGACAGCCGCCAGGAAATGGCCTCCGCGTCCGCCGCCTGTGAGCGGGCCGCCCAGCTCACCGAGGACCCGAAGCGGCGGGCGCGGCTCCTGATCAGCGCGGCCCAGAAGGTCGGCGAGGGCGCCTCAGCCGACGGCGGTGCCCTCGAGTTCGATCAGCTGGCCGGGGATCGCCAGGCGGGTCACCCCGAGCATCGTGGTGGTCGGGGCCACCGCGGCGGTGCCCAGACGGGCCGCCAGCGTGCCGTAGTGCGGGAGGAGGAGATCGACGTCGGTCGTGTAGACGTTGAGCCGGACCAGGTTCGCGAGCGACATGCCGGCCTCGCCGAGCACCGCCTCCAGGTTGTCGATGCTCAGCGCCAACTGCGCTGCCATGTCACCGTCGTGCTGGGGCTTGCCGTCGGGGCTCATCGCGGTCTGTCCCGAGATGTACAGGGTCCGGGTGTGCCCGGAGACGACCTCGCCCTGGTTGAACCCCAGCTCCACGGACCACTTCACCGGGTTGACCGCCGTACGTTCCATTGCCACGTCAGCTCCACAGTCGATTCGATTTCGCGTCGTGGCAACGAGCCTCCCAACAAATCATGACACCCTTGGTCATGTATTCCATTAGCGTTCTGGCATGCG
Organism: Streptomyces sp. NPDC055506; assembly: GCF_053643595.1. Taxonomy (NCBI): domain Bacteria; kingdom Bacillati; phylum Actinomycetota; class Actinomycetes; order Kitasatosporales; family Streptomycetaceae; genus Streptomyces; species Streptomyces sp. NPDC055506. The sequence continues at coordinate 37,922 of NZ_JBSHKH010000010.1, forward strand.
CGCCGACCGGTTGGTCTCACTGGTGCTGCTGCTGCGCCAGCGCGGTCGGCTGACCGCGGACACCCTGGCCCGCGAGCTGGAGGTGTCCACCCGCACGGTGCTGCGCGACATCGAGGCGCTGTCCGCGGCCGGCGTCCCGGTCTACGCCGAACGGGGCCGGTACGGCGGCTTCGCGCTGTCGCCCGGTTTCAGGACCGAGCTCACCGGGCTGAATCACGATGAGGCTCTTGCCCTGCTGACTGCCGGATCGGGGCGTGGCGAGCAGGTGTTCGGCCTCGGCTCGGCGCTTGCATCGGCCATGCGCAAGGTGGCCGACGCGCTGCCCGAAAGCCACCGGGGCACCGCGAGCGACGCGGCCCAGCGTTTTCTCATCGACCCGGAGACCGACCTGCTCTCTCGCCGGCTGGTCACTGACGAGGTACCCGACACCACCATGACCGAGGTCCGGCGCGCGGTGCTCGCCGGACACAAGCTGCGCATCCACTACGCGGCCACGGGCCATGCACCGCAGTGGCGCACGGTGGATCCGATCGGCCTGGTCACCGTACGCGACCGGGGCTACTTGCTGGCCACCAGATCCGGCACGGACCGCACCTACCGGCTGTCGCGGGTGCTGGCCGCCGAGGAACTCCCCGAAGCGGCGCAGCGGCCGAATCGGGTCGATCTGGACCGGATCTGGCGGGAGCGTTCCGCACGGTTCCTCGCCGGCGGCGACCACGTCACCGTGCTGGTCCGGGTGAGCCCGGCGCGGCGGGAGGAGCTGCTGGACACCGCGCTGGCCGTGCGCGCGGAGATGCCCGATACGGACGGCTGGCTGCGGCTGGAGGTGACCTTCCAGGATTCACGACACGCCGAATGGGCGCTGTGGCGGCTCAGCACGGACGCGGAAGCCCTCGCGCCGCAGTCGTTGCGCGCATCCCTGCGCGACCGCGCCACCGCCATTGCCGCCCGCTACGCAGACTCGGACTCGTCCCTGCGGCAGTAGGTCTCACCTTCCGTCGGCTCAGGGCTTCTTCGTGGCCGACCTCTTCGTGGCCGACGTCTTCGTAGCCGACTTCTTCGTGGCCGACCGCTTTGTGCTCTTGGGCTTGCTCGTACTCGGGCTCGGCGGGCTCTTCCGGGCGGCCTTGGCTGGGGGCTTGCTTCGCTTCGGGGTGGTCGGCCATTTGAGTTCGATTTCCAGCTCGATCTCCCCGTTGTCGATCTCGACCTCCATCTCGCTGTGGAGGTCGTCGGGGATGCGCAGGCTCAGCGTTCCGGAGCTGAGTTCCAGTTCGGCGTCGCCGCCTTCTCGCAGGGCGGTTGCGAGTGCCGTGAGCTGGTCGGCCGCCTCCAGGCGTGACAGGGAGCGCTTCTGCTCAAACTTGAGATCTGTCATGCGTGTCTCCGATCCGGCAGGAATGGCGGCAGTCAGTCGGTGACTCGGTCGGCGTGGCGGTGGGCCACCCTCCATTCGCCGTCCTCGCGGCGGTACAGCTGGGTGGCTCGCAGGGTGTAGGTGCGGGGCTCTCCGTCGACGGAGGCGGAGACGTGTTCGAGGCCGGCCGTGTAGGCCATGCCCCCGGAGACGTCGTACGCCTGCGGTTCGAACACGTAAGAGGTGCAGTGGGAGAAGCTCTTTCCGAGGGTGGTGAAGAGCTTGTCGAGTTCCTGCTGGCCGTAGGCGTCGCGCCAGGCCCCCATGACGCTCACGGGCTCGTTGCGCGACCAGAGTGCCCGGCGGGGGGCCGCATCACCGTTGTGCAGCGCCCGCTCCGCCTCGTACAGGGCGGTCCTGACCCACGCCAGGAAGTCGTCGCGGTCGGTCATGCCTTCATCATGCGCCTGTTGATCGAGGGCGCCACTCGGCGGCGCTTCCCGTACGCGACGGTCAGTACGGCCAGCAGCGGGCCCCAGAGGATCAGGGGCGCGTAGCAGGCGTAGAACCAGGCCGTCTCCCAGCCGCCGATCTCGCCGGGGGAGTTGGCGGGCAGGGCGTCGCCGCGGATCGTGGTGCCCAGGATCTGGGTGACGAGGGTCAGGGCGGTACCGAGGGTGAGGATCGTGGCGGCGGTGGCCGACGTGATGACCGTCGCCCTGACCGGCACCCGGCGGCCCCGGAGGAGAGGTACCCAGCTCGGGAACACCTCGCCCCAGCGGGCGATCAGCCCGATCGCCGTGAACGCGAGGGCTTCGGAGAGGACCGACAGGAAGACGATGTACACCTGCTCGCCGGGGCCGGTCCCGTCGTCCAGTAAGGCGGGCAGGCGCCAGATGCCGGAGGGCAGGACGGCCAACGGTACGGCGTAGGCGAGTAGTTGTAGGCGGCGAGGGACCCCGGCAGCGGGCTGGTGGGCCGCCTGCCAGGCGGTGCGGAGTCGCCCGGTGCGGGGCGCTGTCGGGTTCTCGGCGTGCGGGAGCGGCTGCATGCGCGGTCCTCGATCCTGGGTCCTGAGTCCGGAGTCCTGAGGCCTGAGTCCTGGGTCCTGGGTCCTCGGTTCGGTGGGCTGGTGGCCGGCCGGGTCCGTCATGAGCGTCGCAGTCCCGAGAGCGTCGAGGATCGGACCGAGGGGTCGACTCGCTCCGCCGTGCGGGGGATGGGGCATGCGCCCAGAGGGGGGCAGCCGAGTGCCGCATCCGCCCTGAAGGGCTCAGTCCGTGCCCACGCCGTCGATCAAGCGGTTGAGGAAGCGGTTGAACGTGGCCTCGGGGGTCAGGGGGCGGGCCGGGGCCGAGAGGGCTTCGGCGAGTTCCGGGTGGTGGCCGTCCGCGGCGACGGTCGCGAGGTAGCGGGCCTCGGCCGCGGCCCGGTCGGGGGAGCCGGCCGCTGCCGCCTGGGTGAGTTCATGGCTGACGTGTCCGGCGACGAAGGCCGTGAGCTGGGCGAAGATCTCCAGCTTGGCCGCGCCGTCCAGGCCCGTGGGGCGCAGGGCGGCGAGGGCGTGTTCCAGAAAGGCCAGGGTGTTGGGGCCGAGGCTGCGGCGGGTGGACAGGGCGCCGGGCAGCCAGGGGTGGCGCAGCATGTTGGCGCGCTGGAGGTGGGCGACGGTCTTCAGGTCGGTGCGCCAGTCGCCGGTGAGGGCGGCCGACGCGGGCAGTTCGCCGCTGACGTGGTCGATCATCAGTTCCAGCAGCGTGTCCTTGTCGGGGGCGTAGCTGTAGAGCGACATGACCCCGGCGCCGACCTGTGCGGCGACGCGCCGCATGGTGACCGCTTCCAGGCCTTCCGCGTCGGCCAGGGCCACCGCGGCCGTCGTGATCGCCTCCCGGCTGAAGGCAGGTCTACGACCTCTACGGGACCGGGACTGGGACTGGGACTGGGACTGGGACTGGGACTGCTGGTGGTTCAGCCACAGCTGCTGCGGGTCGTGGGCCGGGGTGCCGGAACCGTCCTCACGCGTCACGGTTTCGCACTCCTGTCCGTCGAGGGTTCGCCGAGGGCCACTGTCGTCGCCATCCAAGCATCCTCTATTCTCGTACAACGTACGGAAAATCGAGGAGGGGGACCGACCATGGCCTCACGCACCCACGACCCCGCGGCGAAGCCGGCCTGGACGCCGCCCGCCCGGAAGCCGCCGCTGTCCTCGCGGATGATGAGGGCGATCTGGCGCGGGCTGCCGGAGAAGCGGTACGACGTCGGCTGGGAGCCGGGGCTGGCGGTGCCGGCCGCCGATGGCAGTCCGCTGGTCACGGACCACTACTTCCCCCGTGCGGACACGGGCGCCGATTTCCCCACCCTGCTGGTGCGCTCGCCGTACGGCAGAGGTCTGCCCTGGTCACCGCAGTACGGCATGCTCTTCGCCGAGCAGGGCTTCCATGTGATCCTGCAGAGCTGCCGCGGCACCGGCGGCTCGGGCGGTGCGTTCGATCTGTGGCGCAACGAGGCCGCCGACGGCCGGGCCACCGTGGCCTGGCTGCGCGAACAGCCCTGGTTCAACGGGGCGCTGGGGACCATCGGGCCCAGCTACCTGGGGTACGTGCAGTGGGCCCTCGCCCTGGACCCGCCGCCGGAGCTGAAGGCGATGGTGGTGCAGGTCGGGCTGCACGACCCGTACGCCCTGTTCTACGCGGACGGTGCCCTGCGGCTGGAGCACGCCCTGCTCGTCGGCCTGGGCATGACGTACCAGCACCAGGGGATCATGCCCGTCGCCAAGGCGACGCTGCGGCTGCAGCGCCGTATGCGCGACATCGTCATGGCGCGGCCGCTGCGCGGGGCGCACGCCTCCGCTCTCGGGGAGGTGCCGTGGCTCGACGACGTGATGACGCACCCGGACGCCGACGCCCCGTACTGGGACGGCGCGTCCCTGGCGCGGGCGGCCGAGGGGCTGAGCGTCCCCACGAGTCTGGTCACCGGGTGGCACGACGCCCTGGCCGACCAGACCTTCGAGCAGTACGCCCGGCTGCGCGAGGCCGGATGCGACACCGCCCTGCTGGTCGGTCCCTGGACCCATACCTCGGCCATGCAGCAGGGCTGGCCCGAGGTCTTCGCCGAGAGCCTCGCGTGGCTGCGTGCGCACCTGTGCGGTGATCCCTCCGGGCTGCGTCCCACGCGGGTGCGCGTGCACGTCGGCGGCGAGGGCGTGTGGCGGGACCTCGACGACTGGCCGTCGGGTCCGGCTGCCTCCGTCACAACCTCCCCCGGCACCACCTCATGGGTTCCCGCGGCGGACGGGCGTCTCGACCGGCGAGCTCCTACGGCTCCCACCGACGGAGCGGGGTCCGCACCCCTCGCGTCCCTTCGCTACGACCCGGCCGACCCCACGCCGTCCATCGGCGGTCCGCTGCTGTCCGGGACGGCCGGTGCCCGTGACAACAGCGCTCTGGAGGGGCGGGAGGACGTACTCACGTTCACCAGCCCGCCGCTGGCCGAGGCCGTGGACGTCATCGGTCCGGTCTCCGCTCGGCTGAGTGTCTCCACGGACACCGGGTACGCCGATGTCTTCAGCCGCCTGTGCGACGTGGACGCGCGGGGCCGCTCCACCAACGTCTGCGACGGGCTGGCCCAGGCGGCGACGGTGGGGGAAGAGCCCGCGCAGGTCACCGTTCGGATGAGCTCCACCGCCTACCGATTCCCGGCCGGGCACCGGATCCGCTGGCAGGTCAGCGGGGGTGCGCATCCGCGGTACGCCCGCAACCCGGGGACCGGCAAGTCGGGGGTGGACGCCGTCGACTTCACGGCGATACGCATCACTCTGCACGACGGTTCCACGCTGGTGCTTCCCGAGGGGTCCGGGGCCGTGTGAACGGCGGGGCAGCACCCGGATCGGACGCTCGCATGTGAGTGGTCGGACTGGCGGCCGTGGGCACTCCTGGTTCTCAACGGGTCCGCTCCCCCAGCCACCCCGCCATCGCCCGTACCCCGATGCCGATGGCCCGCTCGTCCGGGGCGAAGTCGGGGAAGTGGGGGTAGCAAGCGGTGATGGGAGTGCCCGGGGCGCGGACGCCGAGGAAGGTGTAGGTGCCGGGGACGCGGTCCAGGTAGAGGGCGTAGTCCTCACCGCTGAAGGGCGGGAACGCGGCATGGAGTGTGGTGACCGGGTCGCCGCCCAGTCGCCGGCGCAGGTGCCGGGCCAGGGCGCGGGCGTCCGGCTCCGGGCACAGCAGGGCGGGGAACGGCTCGGCGGGGAAACGGACTTCGGCCCCCGGGTAGGGCGCGGCCAGCCGGCGGATGTGATCGCGTACCTCCGTGTACCGCTCCTGTGGCCAGCAGCGGTAGGACACGCTCACGTCGGCCCCCTGCGCCGAGGCCCGAAGGGCCACGAAGCGCGCCAGCGGACCGTCGGGGGTCTGGGCGTCGGTGACCATCCGCTCAATGTCCGCGGGTGTCTGCGGCGGCGGCACCGTGGCGAGCGCGCCGATCCCGGCGGCCAGTCGCCGTGCGGCGTCCGGCGCGTCCGGGCCCTGGAGGGTCAGCTCCGCCTTGTCCTGGCCCGGCATCCCGTAGCCCGGGGTCACGGCGAACCGGCCTACGGGGAAGGGCCCGCAGTGCAGCGCGTGGATCTCCTCGACGCGGGTGCGCTCCAGTACGCCGGCCTCGATCATGGCGCGGGCTCCGGAGAGGCTCTCCTCGGCGGGCTGGAAGAGGAACACCACCGTGCCGCTCAGCCGCCGCCGCAGCCGCGCCAGGACCTTCGCGACGCCGAGGGCCACGGTCGTGTGGATGTCGTGCCCGCAGAGGTGGGCAACGGCCCGGCCGCCCCCGACGATGTCCTTGGGCGGTACCGCGTCCATGTCCGCCCGATAGGCGACCGTCCGGCCGGGACGCGCGCCGCGCAGGACGCCGACCACGCCGTGCCCGCCCACTCCGGTGGTGACGGCCAGCCCGGCCGCTCGCAGCTCCCGGGCGACCACGCCGGCGGTACGACGCTCCTCCCCCGGCGGCTCGGGATGCCGGTGGATGTCCCGCCGGAGCCGGATCAACCCGTCCTCCAGACGCGCCACCTCGGCGTCCACCGGCCCTTGCCCCAACGGTCCGCCGCGCCCACCTGCGGCGGCCGTGCCCGCGGTACCCCATACCGTTCCCGTGCCGGCCGCCGCGGCCATGCCGGCCAGCAGCGTGCGTCGTGCGAGTGCGTTCTCCGTAGGACGCTTCACTGTTCCGTTCCCCCTGCGTGATCGTCTAGTGGCCGCCGCCCGGCGGGCGGGAGACCTGTCCGTACACGATCACCGGTAGCGCACGCCGTCGCCCATCCGGCGAGCCACCGCCTGCGGGTGGGGAACACCCCAGCACGCCCCCCGTCCCACACAGTTCCCGCGGTGGAGCCGATCGAGGCCGACGGCTGGGACCGGCCGATCACGACCGCTTGGCCTGAGCGGCCGAAGCCGCTTGAACCGCCGTCGGGCTCAGCCTCGTACGGCCAGGTGGTACGCCGAGGCCCACAGCACCACCGCGCTGCCCAGGCCGACCGCGATCCGCACCGTCTCGCTCGTGAGGCCGGCCGCGACAAGGACGAAACCGACGATCGCGACGGCGGTCAGCAGCGTCGCCGTCCACCGGTACTGCCACTGGTCGTACAGGCGGGCCAGCGGGAAGAAGTGCAGGCCCACGATGAGGGCGATGCCGGCCGGGATGACCTCCGGACGGCCCGAGGCGTTGGACGCGGCGATGACGGCGAAGACGGCCACCAGCTCGATGGTGTTGACGATGCCGACGCCGCGCGCCCAGTTCGACGGCAGGTTCACCGTCCGGGGCGAGGGCGCGGCGGCCTTGCGGTATGCCAGGTAGAGCGCCACCGCCGTGACCAGTGCGGCCGCCGCCTCGATGCCCAGCGGGGCGATGTCCGTCGCCGAACCCGTCCCGGAGGCCGCCGCGACGGCCCACACCAGGGCGAACACGGAGAGCACGACGGTGCCGCGGCGCCGCAGGGCACGGGTGAGCGCGAGACACTCGGCGTCCGTGGCGGACGCGGGCGGCGGGGGCGTTGACATCATTTGCGGAGAATACGACTGCTGGCTCCTCCGCTCGACTGCTTTCGCTCAAAGCGGCTGCGCGGGCTCCGACAGCGGGCAGGATTCGACTGACGTGTGATGTCGAGCGACTCGTGGTGTCGCGTGACCGACCGGCCGAGGGAGCCTGCCATGCCGTACAGCTCCGCGGAGTGGCCCGCGCGCAGTCTGCTGGGGGCCGTACCGCCGGAAGCGCGCGGTGAGTTGCTCGAGCTGGGCGTGCCGGCGCGGTTCGAGGCCGGGAAGGTGCTGCTGAGCGAGGGCGCCCGGGACCGGCATGTGCTGGTGCTGCTGTCCGGCTTCGCCAAGGTGACGGCACGGGTGGAGAACGGCGAGGAGTCGCTGCTCGCGGTCCGGGTCGGCGGGGACAGTGTCGGTGAGATGGCCGCGTTCGACGGCACCCCGCGCTCGGCGACCGTGACCGCGTGCGGACCGCTCACGGCCCGACTGGTGCAACCCGCCCCGCTGCACGCCCTGTTGCTACGCCGCCCCGAGGTGCATCTGGCCCTGACCGGGATCATCGCCCAACGGCTGCGCTGGGCCAACCGCAGGCGTCTCGACTTCAAGGGCTACCCGGCGAAGGTACGGCTGGCCCGGCTCCTGGTGGAACTCGCCACCTCCTACGGTCGTCCTGGCGAGGGCGGCATGGTGCTCGGCTGCCGGCTCACCCAGCCCGAGCTGGCCGCGCTCACCGGGGCCGCCGAGACCACCGTCCACAAGGGGCTGCGCGAGCTGCGCCGGGACGGGCTGCTGGAGACGGGGTACGGGTCCACCGTCATCCGCGACCTGGAACGGCTCAGGGAGATCGGGGACCTCACTCCCGAGGACTGACCGGACTCCGCGCCGAAGACCGACCGGCCCCACTCCCAAGACTGACCGCCGGGCCGCGCTCGTCAGTTCAGCACCGGCCGCAGCACGACCAGCAGCCCCGCGCACACCCCCATCACCGCCGTACACCCCACCGCCGCCGTCACGCACCGGTACTTGCGCACCGCCACCTGGGACAGGAACCGGATCGTCTGGGACAACTCCTCGCGCTCCCGCTGCGGGTCGCCCTCGGCCGAGTCGCCGGCGGGCAGGATGTCGGGGCCCGAGGCGAGGTGGACGAAGCTGTAGCGGTTGGCGCCGGCGGGACGCAGCACCCGGGGGCGCAGGGTGGCGGCCAGGAAGCCCGCGCCGCCGGACATCGCGCAGAGGAACAGGGCGAGCAGGGTGGCGGCCAGTATGCCCCCCGGGCCGCCCGCGGACGCGGCGCGCAGGGCCCCCGGGGACCAGTAGCCGGCCGTGCCGACGAGGGCGGCCTGGGCCGCCGCGAGGATCCCGGCCTTGGTGTCGGCGTGCTGGTGGGTGGTCTGCAGGGCGGTGAACATGAACTGCGCGGGACGGCTGTCGGGGCGGGCACCGGTGGACGACGGCATGCTGCTCCTTCTGGGGCCGGTGGGCTGATGCATGCCTCCAGTACGCCCCGGAACCGGCCGGGCAACCTGGGATTTCTGCGGGATTCCCGAGGAATTGCGGAGGTCGGGCAGCCACCGTCCGCGCCAACGTTCCGAACCCGTCCGTAACGTGCGGCCACCGCTGTATGTTTCCGCACCTTTCCGCATCCCGTATTTCGACGGGGTTCGCGGCGGACGGCGCGTGTAGGACTGGCCTACCGGCGTCCGCGCGAGGGGAGCGGACGCCGGTGTCTGCCGGAGTGCGCCCCCGTCCGGATCCGATCCCGGGGTGCGGCTCCACTTCAGTGAGCGGGGAGTTCAGGCATGGGAACGTTCGGTCGCAGACTGCTGCTGGCGGTCGACGCGAAGGGATACGGCGGCGTCGACGTGGTGACGCAGCGCGAGTGGCAGGAGGCGATCCGGCGGCTGCTGGAGGAGGCGGCCGGCGAGGCCGGGCTCGACTGGGAGCAGTGGGCGACGCAGGTCGGCGGGGACTCGGTCTTCGCGGTCCTGCCGAAGGGGGCGTCGGAGCCGGATCTCGTTGATCCGTTCATGCGCCATCTGGAGGCCGGTCTGCGCACCTTCAACCGCAACCGGCGCGACGAGGCCCGGCTGCGGCTGCGTGCCGCCGTGCACTTCGGGACCGCCTCACCCGCGGCCAACGGCTTCGAGGGCCGCGCCCCGGTCGAGATCGGCCGGATGCTGGACAGCCGTGTGCTGAAGGCGGCGCTCGCCGCGGCGCCGGGGGCTCAGTTGGCGCTCGCGGTCTCCGCGACGGTCTTCAACGACGTGATCGGCGAGGCGTACACGACGATCCAGCCGCAGGAGTTCCGCGAGGTGCGTATCGCGGAGAAGGAGTACGCGGGGCGGGCGTGGATCCGGGTGCCGGGGTACGACGTGACGGCTCTGGACCTCGGGGAGACCGATCAACCCGGCGCGGGGGGCAGCTCAGGGGGCGCAGTGGACGCGGGGGGCGCGACAGCGGTCGGCGCGCGCCCCCTGAGCGCCCCAACTGCTCCTGGCGACACGGTGGTTCAGGTCATCACCGGAACCGTCCATGCCCAGGGTGCCGTCTTCGGGATCTCCAAGTGACCTGAGTGACGGCCGAGGATGAACGAGGAACACGAGGAACACGGCGAGCAGCGCGCCCAGGACGCACCAGAGGCGCACCACGCGGACGAACCGCAGCCCCAGAACCAGAACCAGAACCAGAACCAGCAGCCCGACGTGCCCGAGGAAACGGCGGCTCCCACCACCCCTGCCCCTTCTTCGGAGCAGGTCCATCACAACAACGTCAACCAGTACTTCTACGGAGAACTCGACGCCTCCGGCGCCCAGTTCGGCATCGGCACCGCCGTCTCCGAGAACGCCCGCCGCCGCGCCGTGGGCCGGCTCGACGCGGGCGAGGCGGACGCGATCCTCGCGCCCTACGTCAAGCCCGCCTGCTTCGAGGAGGCCGTGCTCGCCCTCGAACAGGACGGGGTGGTGGTCCTGGTCGCGCCTCCGGGGACGGGCAAGCGGTCCGGGGCCGTGGCGCTCGTCGACGCCCTCGCGGAGGGGTCGGAGTACGTCGTGCTCTCCCCCGGCCGCAGCCTGGACGACCTGGCGAGCGGGAAGGTCGCCTTCGAGAAGGGCGTCGGCTACGTCCTGCTCGACCGGATGAGCGAGGACAGCTCCCAGACGGCGGACTTCGACTGGCGGCGGGTGCGCGACACCGTCCGCGAGCACGACGCCCACCTGGTCGTCACCACCGCGCGCCCGGTCGAGAGCGGGGTCGTCGAGTCCGTACGGCACGTGCCCTGGCGGCTCCCGGACCTCACCGCCGTACTGCGTGTGCGGCTGGTGCGGGCCGGGTGCGCGCCGGACGCCGTGGCGCGGGCCGTGTCGCTGATGCCCGGCGGGTGCCGGATCGCGGAGGTCGCGGTGGCCGCCGAGCGGATCGCGGGCGGCGCGGCACCGGACGAGGTCTGGCAGGACTACGGCAGCAGCGCGGCACAGCCCGTACGCGAGTGGTTCGACCAGGACCGTACGCCGCAGGAGTGGGCCGAGGTCACCACACTGGCCTTCGTCAACGGCGCCGGCTACCGCGACTTCGAGACCTGCCAGGAGCGGCTGGAGGGCTGGGTCGCCCCGGCGTTCCCGGAGCCCGTCACCGAGGAGGAGCAGGCCGAGGCGGCCCGGCGTGCCGTCGACCGCCGGCTGTCGCTGTCCCGCAACGCCCTGATCGCGGCGGAGCAGCGGAAGAACGGCGCGCTCACCCGTACCGCGCTGGTCTTCCCCCACCCCCAGTACCGGCAGTGGGCGCTGGAGGAGCTGTGGACCAAGCGCTCCACCCCGTACTGGAACGGCGTACGGGACTGGCTCACCGAACTCGTCGCCGCCCAGCCGGGGCTCGGGCTCCAGCTGTCCGTCGCACAGGGGCTCGCGCTGCTCACCCGGCCCGCCTTCGACGAGGTCGCCGACAATTATCTGCACCCCTGGGCGGGCGGCGCGGCCGGGCCCGCCGGGCAGTCGACGGCCGTGCTGGTGCTGCAGTGCATGTGCCTGGACGAGAGCCTCGCCGCCACCGCGCTGGGCGTGGCCCGCGGCTGGGCCCGCTCCTACGACCCGGTGCTGCGGTCGACCGCGGCGGCGGCGTTCAGCGGGGCGCTCGGCGTGCGCTTCCCCACCGACGCGGTCACCAACCTGCTCCGGATGGTCCGCAGCGGCGTCCGGTCCGTGGACGCGGCGATCGCCCTGGCCGGTCTGGTCGCGGTGCTCGCGGAGTGCGGGCAGGACACGGGCGCGGTGTTCCGGCCGCTCGCGTACCGGCTGCGGGCCCAGCGCGAGACGCTGACCGGGCACCCCAAGGAGAACATCCTCGGTGCCACGCTGACCGTCCTGCGGGCCCGTGACGCACGGACCGGGCGGCTGGTGTGCGCGTCGCTGATGGAGCGGGACGACCGGCAGACCGCCACCATCGGCGAGCTGTGGGCGGGCGTACTGGACAACCTGCCGCGCCGGGGGCGGGCCCTGGCGGCCCTCAACGCCACCCTGCGCGAGCTGCCGGCCGTGTCGGAACGGCCCGAGCGGGTGGCCGAACGGTTCGGCAGGGCCCTGGGCGAGGTCCTGCCCCCGGACGACGGTCCGCCGCTGGCCACGGCCCTGCGGCGGGTCGCAGCCCGCGCCGGCGAGGCGGCCGTCGCCCTCGTAGAGATCTTCCTTACCGCCGTACTGAGCACGGAGGACTGACAGCCATGGCTGAGAAATACCCGCTCGTCGAGCAGCGGGAGTACGGGCGGCCGGACCGGCGCGGCGGCATCTGGCGCAAGCGGGTGACGCGCGGCGACGACGAGCTGCCCAGGGTCGCCGCCCACCATGTGCGGGTGTTCCGGGTCGGCGAGGAGTACGTCGAGGACCACGGGCAGCTGCGCGCCGACGACCCGGTGGTGACCGGGGCCAGCTCGGTCACGGTCGTGGACCGGCGGATCGAGGTGCCCGTCGTCGTGGAGACGCGGATCCCTTCGGCCGAGGCGGGCGACTTCACCGTACGGGCCTGCTTCTACTGCACGGTCACCGACCCGAGCGCGGTCGTGCGGGACGGCGTCACCGATGTGGAGGCGCTGCTCCTCGCCCATCTGCGCGAGGTGCCGGGGCTCACCGAGGACGGCAGCGACCTGCCGGTCGTCGACACGGCCGCCGTACGTGCCCGGATCGACGCCCGGCTCACCGCGTACCACGAGATGCGGCCGTCCCTGGTGTCGGGGATCCGGGCCCGGCACGGGGCGATCGAGGTCCTGACGCCCGAGGAGATGTCGGCGCACGTCGAGGAGATGGAGCGGGCCCGCCGGGATCGCACGCGCCTGCGCCACCAGGAGGAGATGGAGCAGCAGGCGGCCCTGGACCGGGCCCTGCGCGAGGCCGAACTGGAGCTGAAGCACGAGGAGATCCGCAATCTCCAGGCACTGCGCAAGGAGCGCAACCGGCAGGAGGAGGAGACGCTGCGCACGGGCTACGAGCGTGGCGCCGGGGCCGAGCAGCAGGACTACGAGCTGGAGATCGAGCGCCGGCGCAACCGTTTCACCCGGGCCGAGATCGAGGACGACATCAAGCTGATCGGCTCCGACCCGGTCGCCGCCGACTATCTCGCCTGGCGCAACGGTGACATCAGCGCCGACGAGCTGTCCAAGCGGCTGCACGCGGCCGAGGAGCGCTGGGACTCGCGCAAGGACGACCGGCTCCGGCTCGACCGCGACCACGAGATGACGCGCCGCGGCCTGGACCGGGACGATCTGCGCTGGCAGGTCGAACGCGAGGACCGGCGCCAGGAGCTGGCCCGCGGCGAGGAGCGGGAGCAGACCGCGGCCCAGCGTCACGAGGCCGCCCGGCGCTGGGACCTGGAGCACGAGGACCGGATGCGGCAGCGCCACGAGAAGCGCGAGGACGCCAAGGAACTCCAGCGGGACCAGCACGAGCTGGCGAAGCAGCAGCTCAATGTCCGGGCCACGCTGGGCAAACAGGCCATCGACCGGGGCCTGTTCGACAGCACCATGTACGACGCGGGTGCCTTCATCAACAGCGTCGGCGATGTCCCGCCCACCCCGTCCTCGCCGCAGGGGGAATTGAAGGGCGGGGCGAAGGGCGAGCTGCGCCGGGCGCCCGGGCGGACCGCCGAAGCCCCACCCGCTCCGGCCGACGGCGATGACGCCGACGACTTCGACCCCGCGAACCAGGAGGGGAGCCTTGGCAACTGACACCCCGCTCCGCCCGGCCGACAGCGCGGCCTTCGACGAGCCCCGGAGCCAGTCGCGCCCGGCGCCGCCCGCCTCCGGGTGGACACCCCGGCTGCGCCGGCTGATCGGCATCGACGAACCGCTGCTGGACTGGGTGCCGGAAGAGCGTGCCCGCTACACCTGGTACGGCGCGCTCGTCCTCAACACGGCCCTGCTGGGCGCGATCTCCATGGTCCTGGCGCTCTCCAGCTTCCGCTCCGACCTGCCCCTGGCGGCGGTCCTCGGCGTCGCCGTCGTCTGGTTCTGGGTGGTCCTCGCCCTGGACAGCTGGCTGGTCTCCAGCACCCACGGCACGACGGTCCGCAAGTGGACGCTGCTGGTGCGCTTCTTTCTCTCGGTGCTGCTCGGCCTGTTCATCGCCGAGCCGATCCTCTTCCAGATCTTCGACAAGGAGATCCGCCAGTCGATAGCCGTCGGCAACGAGCAGAAGGTCGCCGACTACCGGGGCATGCTCGTCTCCTGCAACCCCACCGACGGCGCCGCCACCACCGGCCGCCCCGAGTGCGCCCGCTACCAGCTGAAGGTGGCGGGCTCCCCCGCCGAGCTGGCCCGCCAGATCAAGAGCAACGGCGACCGCGTCAAGACCCTGAGCACCCAGGTCGCCGGCATCAACAAGACCCTCAGCGGCAAGCAGTCCACCGAACAGCGCCTGTGCGGACCGAAGTACTGGATCTGGCGGGGCGGCGTCCGGGACGTCACCATCACCTGCGAGCGGGCCCGGAAGGCGACCTCCGACTACAAGGAGAACAGCAAGGTCGAGACGTACGAGAAGCAGCTGGAGGGTCTGGTAGCCCAGGGCCAGAAGCTCGCCGCCCGGAAGGACGGGGCCGCCGACGACTACCAGCCGCTGCTCCAGAAGGCCGTCGACGACAAGACCCGGCAGCGGGCCGCCGATCTGGACACCGACGGCATCCTCACCCGGGCGGCCGGCCTCAAGCAGGTCGCCGAGTCGGACGGCTTCGCCCTCTTCCTGACGATCGTGCTGCATCTGCTGCTGCTCTGCCTGGACGCCATGCCCGTCCTGGCCAAGGTCCTCAGCGGCGCCACGACCTACGACACTCTCCTCGGCGCCCGCCACCGGGCGAGCCGCAAGCTCTACGCCGAGGAGCTCCAGGTCCAGCACACCTGCGCCCGCATGGAACACGACGTCCAGCGGCACCGGGTGGAGTGGGACACGCAAGACCGCATGCGCCGCCTGGAACAGGAGCACCAGCGGGCCCAGGCCGAGCGGGCGGCCCAGGAACGGGCGGAGCTGGAGGCGAGGATGGGGCGGATCATGCGGGCGCGCGGGGCGTGAGGGGTGTGAGGCCTGCTTGATCCGGAAACGGTCCGAAAGATTCGAGTAGCGGAATCCACTAATCCGGCTGGGATGCCACCTCACCTCTCACCACACCTGACGCATCCCAGCCCCAACTGGCCACCAGCCAGCGGAAATGCACCCCGACCCCACCGAACAGGACGACGAATCTTTCGCAACACTCACCGAAACTATTGACAGTTGACAGGGTCAAGCCAACACTCCCGGGTGACAGAGCACCCCGTCCACCCCCACGAGGACGATGGAGGAAGCACACCCATGAGCAACGCACTCAGTCGCTTACGGCTGCTCATCAGCAGCACCTGCACGATGCTGCTGGTCGCACTGGCGCTCCTGGCCCTGCCGGGCACCGCCCACGCCGACACGGTCGTCAACAGGAACCAGACCGGCACCCACAACGGCTACTACTACTCGTTCTGGACCGACAGCCAGGGCACGGTCTCCATGAACCTGTCCGCCGGCGGCAGCTACAGCACCTCATGGCGGAACACCGGGAACTTCGTCGCCGGCAAGGGCTGGGCCACCGGCGCCCGCCGCACCGTGACCTACTCCGGCACCTTCAACCCGTCCGGCAACTCCTACCTGACCCTCTACGGCTGGACGGCGAACCCGCTCATCGAGTACTACATCGTCGACAACTGGGGCACGTACCGGCCCACGGGAACGTACAAGGGCACCGTCACCAGCGACGGCGGCACGTACGACATCTACAAGACCACGCGCTACAACGCCCCGTCCGTCGAGGGCACGAAGACCTTCGACCAGTACTGGAGCGTGCGGCAGTCGAAGCGGACGGGCGGCACGATCACCGCGGGCAACCACTTCGACGCCTGGGCCCGGGCCGGGATGCCCCTGGGCAACTTCAAGTACTACATGATCATGGCGACCGAGGGATATCAGAGCAGCGGCAGCTCCAACATCACGGTGCGCTGACGATGGCCGCCACAGCGCGCGCCGCGCTGCTCACCGCCCTCCTGACGGCAGCAGCCGCGTTCACCGTCACCACCGCCCCGGCGCAGGCCGCCGCCTGCAACGGCTACGTCGGACTCACCTTCGACGACGGCCCCTCCGGCAACACGACGAGACTGATCGACGCGCTCCGGCGGAACGGGCTGCGGGCCACCATGTTCAACCAGGGCCAGTACGCCGCCGCCAACCCGTCCCTGGTCCGGGCCCAGGTCGCCGCCGGCATGTGGGTCGGCAACCACAGCTACACCCACCCGCATCTGACCCGGCTCGGCCAGGCGCAGATCGACTCGGAGATCTCCCGCACCCAGCAGGCCGTCGCGGGCGCGGGAGGCGGCACCCCGAAGCTGTTCCGGCCGCCGTACGGCGAGACCAACGCGACGGTGAGGTCCGTCGCGGCCCGGCACGGCCTGACCGAGATCATCTGGCACGTCGACTCACAGGACTGGAACGGCGCGAGCACCGACGCGATCGTCCAGGCCGCCGGCCGCCTCACCAACGGCCAGATCATCCTCATGCACGACTGGTCCGCCAACACTCTCGCGGCCGTCCCCCGCATCGCCCAGAACCTGACGGCCCGGGGCCTGTGCGCGGGGATGATCTCCCCGCAGACGGGGCGTGCGGTGGCGCCCGGCTGAGGAACCTTCAGGAACGGCGCGATGGCGGGTCCGGGCCATCGCGCCACCCTGGCGGGAGGCGCACGTACTTGAGTACGCGTGCTCATGACGGACCCGCCCCGCCCCCGTGACCCTGAACGTATGAAGAATCGGGGAATGGTTTCCGCAGGGGTCGCGCTCGTGCTCGGTGTGCCTGTCGCCGCTTGGGGGCTGA
Organism: Streptomyces sp. NPDC055506; assembly: GCF_053643595.1. Lineage (NCBI taxonomy): Bacteria > Bacillati > Actinomycetota > Actinomycetes > Kitasatosporales > Streptomycetaceae > Streptomyces > Streptomyces sp. NPDC055506. The sequence continues at coordinate 54,670 of NZ_JBSHKH010000010.1, forward strand.
TGGGGCGGCAGGACCACGACGGGTTGCCGGCGAGTGAGCTCGACTACGCCTACCAGCCGTGGGACATCGGCGACGGTGTCGCGGCGGCCGTCGGCGGGCTCGCCCTGGTGCTGGCGGGGGCCGGTGCCGCGGTGCTCGTGCGGGCGGCACGGCGTGGGGCGCTGGACCGGCGCTGGTGGGGGGTGCTCGGGCCGCTCGTGGCCGTCGGGCTGCTGGCCGGTGTGGGCTGGCGGATCCTGACCGCGGGCGTGGTCGGCGCCAACATCGGAGCCGGGATGCTGATGATCTTCGGTGCGCCGGTCGCCGCCGGGCTGCTGCTGTGGGCCGTGGGACGGGGCGTGTGGCTGGCGACCCGGGGACACGGGGGCGGCGACGGCGGGTCCCGGCGCCTGGGCGGGATCTCACCGCACGGCGTGTGACGGCCGGGCCGCGTGGCCGAAACGCCACGGTGGTGAGCGGCGGGGGCGGACAACTTCACTGTCCGGCCAGGAGGTTCGCCTAGGTTGGTGGGCCGGTCCCCCTTCCCCACCCCCCAGGAGGCCCCGCCGTGCTCGACGACAGCCTGCGTGCCCGTATCGACACCTCCAAGCCGCACTCGGCCCGCTTCTGGAACTACTTCGTCGGCGGCAAGGACAACTACGAGGTCGACCGCGAGATCGGCGACCAGATCAAGTCGATCTTCCCGGGCCTGGTCGACGTGGCGGTCACGAGCCGCCGCTTCCTGGGCCGGGCCGTCCGTCATCTGGCCGAGGAGCAGGGCATCCGGCAGTTCCTGGACATAGGCACCGGATTGCCGACCGCCGACAACACGCACGAGGTCGCCCAGCGCGTCGCACCGGACGCCCGGATCGTGTACGTCGACAACGACCCCATCGTGCTGGCCCACGCCAACGCGCTGCTCACCAGCACGCCCGAGGGCAGGACCGCGTATCTGGACGCCGACCTGTACGACCCCGAGGCCGTCCTGGAGGCCGCGGCGGGCACGCTCGATCTGTCCCGGCCGGTCGGGCTGATGATCCTCAACACGCTGGGGCATGTCGCCGAGTACGAGCGGGCGCGGGAGCTGGTGCGGCGGCTGATGGCGGGGCTGCCTTCCGGCAGCCACCTGGTGATCAGTGACAGTACGGCCACGAGCGAGGGCATGATCGCGGCGTCGGAGGCGTACAACTCGAGTGGGGCGGTGCCGTATTACGTCCGTCCCGTTGCCGAGATCGCCGGGTTCTTCGACGGGCTGGAGTTGGTGAGGCCGGGGGTGGTGCGGGTTTCGGAGTGGCGGCCCGAGGTGTCCGGCGGGGCCGGTGTCGATACTGCTGTGGATGCGTACTGCGGTGTTGGGCGCAAGCGGTAGCGGGTTCGTCGTTCGGTGCGGCGCCGTGGGGGCTGGTCGCGCAGTTCCCCGCGCCCCTAAAGATCCACAGCCCTCGGACGATAATCAGGGAATGATCTCCCCTCCCCCCGCCCCCGAGCCGCGTCACCGTCTCGTCGGGGATCTTCTCGCGGTCGGTGAGGCGTACTCCCTCGTCCTCGCCGGCGGGTACGCGATGCTCGCGCACGGGCTGGTGGAGCGGGCCGGGCCGGATGTGGACGTGGCCACCGAGGACCCCGCCGGGATGGAGGCCATCGCCGATGCCGTCCGGGCCGGGCTGGTGGCGCGGGGCTGGCTCGTGCAGACCCGGGAGACCGAGCCGCTGTCCGCCCAGTTCCTCGTCACGGACGCGGCGACCGAGCAGGAGTACGACGTCGGCGTCCACAAGGAGGTGCTGTGGCGCCCGCCCGTGCTGACGGAGCTCGGGCCCGCGCTCGCCCTCGACGACCTCGTCGGCACCCGGGTGCGGGACCTGGCCGACCGCGGACTCGCCCGCGACCTGGTCGACGTACACGCCGCCGCGGCCCGCTGGAGCCACCCCGAGCTCGAGGAACTCGGGCGCCGCCACGCACCCGACACCTTCGACCTCACCGACCTCCAGGCCCGGCTGACCGGCACGGACTGGATCGACGACCGGGCGTTCACCGTCCATGGCCTCGAGGTCTCCGCCGTCGCCGGACTGCGCCGCTGGGCGCAGGAATGGGCCGACGACATCGCGGAACGGCTCATCGAAGGAGAGGCCCCGGACGAGGAGTGACCGGTACGCACCGAACCGCCGAGGCCGGACCTACCGCTCGGTACCCTGACCCGATGGGGAACGGGGCAGGCGGGCAGGTGGGTGTCGTCGCCGCGCTGGTGCGGGCGGCGTTCCTGGTGGACAGTGTCTACGCGGAGGCCAGCCGGGCGTACGGGCTGACGCCCCAGCAGGGACAGCTGCTGTGCGTGCTGATGCCGCAGCCGTACGGGATGGGGGAGCTCGGGGACACGCTCGGGCTGGCGAAGTCGAGCCTGACCGGGCTGGTGGACCGGACGGTGCGGCGGGGGCTGGTACGGCGGGAGGCCGACCCGCGTGACGGCCGGGCCGTGCGGGTGGGGCTGACGGAGGAAGGGGCCTCGCTCGCCGGGAGGTTCTACGCCGAGACCGTACGCCGGATGGAGGCCCTGCCGTCGGGGCTCAACGGCGTCGAGCGGGAACGGCTGGCCGTGCTGCTGTCGCGGGTCGTCGTCGACAACGAGGTTCCCGAGGTGTTCGCGGAGGCGGAGAGGGACCTCGGCGTCGAGTAGCCGAGATCCCCCGGGTCATGCCTGCCGTGCCAGGGGTGCGGCGGCCCGCTCCTCGCGCCTGCCCGCCGCCATCAGGGACAGCGTCACCGCCGTCGACACCGTGGCCATCAGCGTCATCGCGACCGCCGCAGAGGTCAGTTGGGCCACGGAGCCCGCGAGCGCGGCGGCCACGCCCTGCATCGTGAGCATGCCCGCCGAGTGCAGGCCCAGGGCATGGCCCGTCAGGGCGTCCGTTGTCAGGGCCACCAGGCGCTCCTGCTGCACGAGGCTCGCGCCGAAGCCGACGGAGGCCAGCGTGACCGCGGCGGCCGCGAGCGGAAGCCGAGGGTGCAGGAGAAAGGGCACGTACGGGACGGCCAGGAGCAGCAGGAGCGGGAAACCGAGACGGGGGCGCAGCCGCGGTGGGACCAGACGGCCCACCAGGACGTCCCCGGCCAGCATGCCCAGCGCGGCACAGGCGAACAGGGTGCCCGCCGAGGCGGGGGCGTAGGAGACGTAGAGGGATTCGCAGCCGACGATCAGGCCGTTGGGGATCCAGAGGGCCAGATAGACCTGGCGGCGGGGCGCGGACGACCACAGCAGCGCGTTGGCGCGCCAGGTCGCCGCGACCGAGGGGCGGCCCGTCGTACGGGACGGACGGCGGGTCAGGCCCAGCCGGACGACCGCGGCCGCCAGGAGGTAGAGGGCAGCGGCCACCAGCAGGGACACCCGTGGCGACAGCAGCGCGACCAGGGCGCCGCCGGTCGCGTAGCCGGCGATCTGCATCAGGCCGCTCATCATGTTGAGGACCGAGCGGCCGAGCAGATAGCCGTCCTTGGAGAGGATCTCGTTCAGCAGACCCCAGCGCACTCCCCCGCCCACCGACTCCGCCAGCCCCTTGGCGAGGACGATCACGAAGAGCGCCCAGAGGGGCAGTCCGGGCAGGGCCAGGGCGGCCGTGGCCGCCGCGAAGAGCAGGGGCAGGGCCGTCAGGGCAGCGCGCGGGGGCAGGCGGTCGGCCGCCGACAGCAGGAACGTCGCGCCCAGGACCTGCACCAGGGACGAGCCGAACATGCTCACCGCGGACAGCAGCGGCGACTCGGTCGCCCGGAACACCAGGGTGCCCAGGGCCAGCCCGCCCATCGTCTGGGCCACCGTCTGTGCGGAGGCGGCCAGGAAGAACGGGGTGAACTCGGGGGTGCGGAAAAGGTCGCGGTAGCTGCGCATGCGGGGAGTCTCCGACGGCCCGAACGACGCGGTTATTGTTTCGCGCGGGGGCGAAACTTCGGGGGTGTGCGGTGGGCTGGTGGCAGGTCAACGCCGACACCCTGGCCGGAAGCCGGTTCGTGCTCTCCCCGCTCGCCGAGACCTTCGCCTGCCTCCAGTTGCTGCACCGGGGCACACCCGCGCACCCCGGCGAACAGGCCTGGCTGCGCGACCATCTGCCCGGCTACCGGGCCCGGCTGGCCGCCGACCCCGTGACCGCGCTGCTCGTCCGCGCCGGACTGGGCCGGTCCTGGATCGCCGACTTCCTCACGCCCACCCCGAGGAGCGGGGAGAGCTTCGAGGAAGGAGTGGCACGGGTGCGGGCGGCCCGTCCCTGCGAGTCCCGAGCCAACCTGCGGATCTCCCTCGCGGGCCCGCTCCCCGCAGACCTGGACCGGGACGACCTCCCCGAGCGGGCGGCCGGCCTGCTGTCGTACGTCTGGACCGAGACCGTACGACCGGACTGGAACCGGCGCCGACGGGTGCTGGAGGCGGACGTGGTCGCCCGGACCGCGCAGGTGAGCCGGGGCGGCTGGGCGGCGGCGCTGGACACACTGCGACCGGGCCGGACCCGGTGGCTGGGCGACAACCGGCTCCAGGTGAACCTGCACGAGTACCCGCCCCGCGAGATCTCGGGCGCCGAGCTGCTGTTCGTGCCGGTCACCCCGAAGACCGGCTGGGTGTCCTGGGAGGAGCCCGACCGGTACGCGGTGGTCTACGCGTGCGCGGGCGCGCTCGCCGACCCCGGTGGCAGGACCGTGCCCGCGAGCCTCGGCGCCCTGCTCGGCACCGCCCGCGCCGGGGTGCTGGTCCGGCTCGGCTCCCCCTTGAGCACCAGCCAGCTGGTCGCCGTGACCGGGCAGGGGCTCGGCTCGGTGGGGCGGCATCTGCGGGTGCTGCTGGACGCCGGCCTGGTGGAGCGGCGGCGGGCGGGCAGGTCGGTGCTGTATTCGCGGACGGCGGCGGGTCAAGTCCTGGTCGACGCGGTGGAGGCCGGGCCCCGGGCCGGCACCCGCCGGAGCTAGGCTCCGGGCATGACGACTTCCAACGGTTCCTCTCCCCTCGACGTCGAGATCGGTGCACTGCAGGGCGGTTCCGCCGACCTGTCCCAGTACGCGGGCAAGGCCGTGCTCGTGGTGAACGTCGCCTCCAAGTGCGGCCTGACCCCGCAGTACACGGGGCTCGAGAAGCTCCAGGAGCAGTACGCGGAGCGCGGCTTCACCGTCCTCGGCGTGCCCTGCAACCAGTTCCTCGGGCAGGAGCCCGGCAGCGCCGAGGAGATCGCCGAGTTCTGCTCGGCGACGTACGGCGTGACCTTCCCGCTGACCGAGAAGGTCGAGGTCAACGGCGACGACCGGCACCCGCTGTACGACCGCCTGACCGGCTTCGCCGACGCCGAGGGGCACAGCGGCGACATCCGCTGGAACTTCGAGAAGTTCCTCATCGGCCGGGACGGCCAGGTGGTCGCCCGCTTCTCGCCGCAGACCGAGCCGGAGTCGGCCGAGGTCGTGACGGCGGTGGAGTCGGCGATCGGCTGACGCGGCCCCTTGACCTTGCCCCTGGGGCAGGGCCGAGCGTCCTGGTCACCGGGCGGAACCGTCCGCCCGGTGACGGAGGATGAGGCCGTGGACGACGAACTGCTCACCATCGGGGCGTTCGCCGCGCGGGCCAGGCTGTCGGCCAAGGCCCTGCGGCTGTACGACCGGCTGGGGCTGCTCGCCCCGGCGCATGTCGACGAGGTCAGCGGCTACCGCTACTACCGCGCCGGCCAGGTCGAACGGGCCCGGCTCGTGGCCATGCTGCGCCAGCTGGACATGCCGCTCGCCCGGATCGCCGAGGTGGTCGCGGCGGACGACGGGCCCACGGCGGCCGCTCTGCTCGGCACGTACTGGGCGGATGTCGAGGCACGGGTCGCGGGGCAGCGGACGCTCGCCGAGTACCTCCGTGGACGACTGTCGGGGAGGAGCTCCGAGATGTACGAGAAGTTCGCGGTCGAGACGGTGGACGTGCCGGCGCAGGTGGTGATCAGCGAGGCACGGCATGTGCTGGCGGGCGAGCTGCCCGCGTGGATCGGGGCGTCGCTGGGCCGGCTGGAGTCGGCGGCGCGGGAGTGCGGCGGCATCACGGCGCCGCCGTTCGTCGTCTACCACTCCGAGGTCTCGATGGAGAGCGACGGCCCGGCCGAGTCCTGTGTGCCCGTGGCCGACGAGGCGGCGGCCCGGGCGTGGGCCGAGCGGCACGGCCGTACCTGGGAGGCGAAGGTACGGGTGGAGCCGGCCCGGCGTCTCGCCTACACCCGGATCACCAAGGCGCAGGTGGCGCATCCGCAGATCCTGGCCGCCTTCGAGGCGGTGGAGGAGTGGATCACCCGGGAGGGTCTGGAGCAGGCGGGCCCGTGCCGCGAGGTGTACTTCGTGGAGGACTGGGACGGTGCCGGGGCACAGGACCCGGTGTGTGACGTGGCGTTCCCGGTGAGCTGAGCCCACTGGGGTCCGGGCACGAGCGGAGCCCTCTCGGCAAGGACGGCGATGCTGGTCGAGAGGGCTCTGTCGGTGGTGCTTGTGCGGTTGTCGAGCGCGCGGTCAGGCCTTGACCGAGGTCACGAAGGCGTTCCACGCGTCGGCGGGAAACGCCAGCTTGGGGCCCTCGGGGATCTTGGTGTCCCCGAGCTCCAGGGCGGCTTCGACGGTCGACCTGACCATCACGCACGCGCCGTTGTTGTTGGTGTAGGAGGACGTCGTCCACGTTTCCGTGGCGCCCAGACGAATTGCCATGTTCGCTCCGTAGCCAGTTGCGTTTACGCCAACCCGTGCTGGTGGTTGGCGTGATCGACGCTACTCGCCAACATCCTCGTTCGGAGCAGTCATTCACTCGACCGGATGGCATATTCCAGGGGACACTTCCAGTCAGGCGTGTCAGGGGTGTAACATCCCGCGCTTTGCCCGACGGAAGGTCACTTCTCCCCCTCGACTAGCCGCGCGCGTACTCCTTCGCCACCCGCTCGATGAGCTGCCGCGACTGGTCCACGTTCAGCGACTGGGCGCGCAGATGCTCGTACATCACCGTGTACTTCTGCACGTCGAGCGGCTTCTCCAGGTACAGGTCGCTGGTGACGCCCTCGATGTACACCACGCTCGAGTCGGCCGCGTCGGCGAACTCCAGGATCGAGTACTGGCCGTTGATGCCGGCGTGCGCACCGACCTCGAACGGCAGGACCTGCACGGTGATGTGGGGCAGCTGCGACATCTCGACGAGGTGCTCCAACTGCTCGCGCATCACCGGGCGGCTCCCGACGATCCGGTGCAGGGACGCCTCGTCCAGGACCACCCACAGCCGCAGCGGGTCCGTGTCGGCGGTGATACGGCCTTGCCGGCGCAGCCGGACCTCGACGCGCTTGTCGTTGTCCGCCTCCGACGCCTCGGGCGAGCCGCCCCGGATGATGGCATCGGCGTACGCGCGCGTCTGCAACAGGCCGGTGATGATCTGGGGTTCGTAGACTCTGAGCGACTCGGCGTCCGTCTCCAGGCCGATGTAGACGCTGTACGGGATGTCCCCGAAGGCATGCCACCAGCCCTGCTGCCGCGAGTCCTTGGCCATCTGCATCAGCGAGTCGACGATGCGCTGGTCCTCCACCTCGTAGACCCCGCACAGATCGCGCACGTCACGCTGGCTGATGCTGCGCCGGCCGTTCTCCAGCCTGCTGATCTTCGACTGCGACACCAGCAGCCGCTCGGCGACCTCTTCGGCCGTCATGCCCTTGAGCTCGCGGAGCCTGCGGAGCTCCTGGCCCAGCCGGCGCCGCCTGACGGTGGGATTGACATTGGACGCCACGGGACGTGCACCTCCGGCTGCGTGCCTCTACTTTGCGTATCTGCTGTTGAGCAGACTGCCACCAAGGTGCTTACTACCGCTGGGAAACGGTGGATATGCGACGGGTACACGCCAGTTCGGACAGGCACGCCGAGCGGGGCGGGGAGAGTGTGTGCTCTCCCCGCCCCGCTCGGACAGCGGCTCCCGTGACCGGGTCGTGGGTGCGGCGGCGTGCCGGTGGTGCGGCGCGGCTCAGTGGGCCGGGACGCGGGCCATGCTTCCGCGGTGTGGCTGCATCGGAACACCGCGGGCGGGTTCCGGTGCGGACCTGGCCCCGCCGGCGGCCTGGCGGCCGGGCGGTGCCGGGTTGCGGCGCGGCTGCGCGGCCACGCCGTTCTGGACGTCCATCACGGCGTGCGCGACGAGACCGCCCATGGGGTCGTGCCTGATCAGGTCCCGCAGCCGGGACCGGGACGAACGTCCCTCGTTCCCCGGATACAGGTGCTTGCCGAGGCCGACCGCGTGTGCCAGGGCGGCGAGCGCGGCGGTCCGCGGGTCCGGCGGTACGCCGGTGCGGATCGCGGAATCCAGCCTGGCCCTGATCTCCCGGCTGATTTCGGTGTCCGTCGCCTGGTAGCGAGTCGTCGGCAGCACTCCGCACATCTGGCCGGCCACGGCATGCACCATGCCGCACCTCTCCAGATGCGAGAGGTAGGTCTGGCGCAGCCCCAATCGTGGCCCGCCGATCCAGTGGACGGCCCGCACGGGAGCGCCACGCCTTCGCAGCAACTCCAATGCGCAGTCCAGTGTTGGATCTCCAGTCGGCCGTGGTGCCACCACGGCGATACGATCCCCGTCTGGGGCTATCCGTCCGGCCAGCGCCAGCTCTACTAGCTGTGCTCCGGCCAGACCGAGGTCGAGCGACTGCGGCTGTGCAGTGGTACCCGTGGTCGGGTCCAATGCCAGCAGCAGAAGCTCCTCCGGAAGTGTTCTGCGGCTCCTGCCCATCCATGCCTCCCCGCGTGGATGAAAGACAGGGTGACCCCTCTCACATTGGTCTGTCGAGGGTGCGTGACCGGTTCGTAGTGGAACCAGTAGGTATGTCGTTCTCGTCTACCGGTTCGGTTCGACCCGTACACAGGACACTGGTACATGGTTCGGACAGCGCCGGGGAGCGGTGTCACGGCGGCGGTTCACGGTTCGTTACGCGTACGCGGGGAGTGCGGCGCGAGGAGGAGGCATCGGTGGCGGGCGAGTCCCCCGACAGGTCGAAGAAGCGCGAGTCGTCGGCACAAGAGACGTCGGGGAGCGCGAGTCCGGTTCCGGAGGCCAGGAGCGAGGCGGCCGCGGAGGCCCGCGACCCGCGCCTCGCGGTGGCCCGGGACGCGGAGAAGTCCTCCGCTCGCGGTGGCGTCGATACGGCGACCCGCGTGTTCTCCGTACGCGCCCCGGACGAGCCGACGGACACCCCGCCCGACTCCCCCGGCCCCAAGAAGCCCACGGACGCGACGCCTGACGCCGAGCAGGGCGATGGCGACGCGGGCGCCGAGGGCGCGGCGGGTGACGCCGAGGACACCGCGGGCAGTGACGGGCGGCTGAGGGACGCGGTGGCCGCGTGGGTCGCGTCGGCGGAACCGGACGAGGAGCCCGTCGCCGCCGAGGATCGGGACGAGCGTGCCGAGAGTGCCGGGAAGGACTCCGGGGACGACCAGGAGGCCGCCGAGAGCACTGACGAGCCCACGAAGGCCGAGACGGACGACCAGGAGGCCGAGGGCGCTGACGAGCCCGCCGAGGCCGACGCGGACGCCCGGGACGGCCAGGAGGCCCCCGAGAGCGCGGACGAGAGCCCTGACGGGGCTGCGGACGCTGCGGACGCCCCTGAGGCCCAGGAAGCCGCAGAGCAGGCGTCCGAGGGCGCCGAGGCGAGCCAGGACGAGGACGACGAACCCGAGGCGGACCGTTCCGCCACCGCCACCGCCACCGCCACCGCCGGCGAGACGGACACGGACGCCCCCGAGTCCGACACCGACGCGCCCGAGTCCGGCACGAAGCCCGACGAGGCCGACGGCACGGCGAGCGACGCCGGCAGCACCACGAAGGCCGACAGCGCGGCGGACGCCGACGACAAGACCGCCGAGCCCAAGGACCCGCGCGCGGCCGACGACACCGAGGCCCCGGCCAAGGCCGACAAGGCCGACGACACGGCGGACACCGACGACAAGACCGCCGAGCCCAAGGACCCACGCGCGGCCGACGACACCGAGGCCCCGGCCAAGGCCGACAAGGCCGACGACGCTGAAGGCGACGGCACCGGCGAGGGCGAGGGGCAGGAGAAGGATCAGAAGTCGGATGACGGGGGCGGCCCCGTCAAGCCCGGCGTCGATCAGCCCACCGCCGTCTTCAAGGCGCCGCGGCCGGCGGTCGATCAGCCGACCACGATGCTGAAGATCGGGGGCGCGGCCAAGGGCAAGGACGCCCCCGAGAGGGACGCCGAGCGGACCAGCAAGTTCGTCGCGCTCAAGCAGCTGGACGACCCGGCGACGAAGAAGCCGGCCGCCTCCGCCCCGGCCCCTGCCGAAGCCACCGCCCCCGTCCCCACCGTCAGCCCCGAGCGGACCACGCAGCAGCCGTTGCCGCCGCGGCCGCCGCTCGACATGCTGGCCGAGCTGACGAACACCCCGCCGCCCCCGGACACCCCGCTGCGGACGGCCGTACGGCGGGTGAAGATCTGGACGCCGCTGGCGCTGCTGCTCGTGATCGTCTTCGCGGTCGTGCAGAGCGTGCGCCCGCTGCCGACGCCCACGCTCGAGCTCACCGCGAAGGACAGCTACACCTTCGAGGGCGGCAAGGTCGACATCCCCTGGCCGGCCGACGGCCAGGCCGCGCTGGATGTGCAGGGCATCGGGACGTTCGGCTCGTCCGGCGAGCAGAAGCCCGTGCCGATCGCGAGCGTCGCCAAGGTCATGACCGCCTATGTGATCCTGCGTGAGCACCCGCTGAAGAGCGGTGAGGACGGGCCGAAGATCGGGATCGACCAGGCCGCCGAGGACCAGTCCGACGCCGGCCAGGAGTCCACCGTCGATGTGACGAAGGGCGACAAGATCACCCAGCGGGAGGCTCTGGAGAGCATCCTGATCGCGTCCGCGAACAACGTGGCGCGACTGCTCGCCCGCTGGGACGCGGGGTCCGAGAAGGCGTTCGTGCAGAAGATGAACGACGCCGCCAAGGACCTCGGCATGAAGAACTCGACGTACACCGACCCCTCGGGCCTGAACAACACGACCGTGTCCACGGCCGTGGACCAGGTGAAGCTCGCCCGGGCCGCCATGGAGCAGCCCGCCTTCCGCGAGGTCGCGGCGATGATGTCGTACGTCGACTACAAGGGCACCAAGCACGACAACTGGAACCGTCTGGTCGGCTCCAACAACGTCACCGGCATCAAGACCGGCACCACCACCTCGGCGCTCGGCAACCTCGTCTTCGCCGCGAAGAAGGACGTCGACGGCGAGACCCACCGGGTCATCGGCGCCGTGGTGCGCCAGCCGGCCGGCGGTCCGGACAACACGATCCTGGGCGCCGCCCTCCACGAGGGCGACAAGCTGATCAGGGCCGCGCAGGGCGCGCTGGAGTCGGCGACGATCCTGAAGAAGGGCGACATCGTCGGGTACGCCGACGATGGTCTCGGCGGCCGTACTCCGGTCGCCGTCACCGAGGACGTCACGGCCGTCGGCTGGGCGGGCCTGTCCGTCAAGCTGACGTTCGCCCCGGACGAGCTGCCGCACACGGCCAAGGCCGGCCAGAAGGTGGGCACGCTCACCGTCGGTGACGGCAGCACGAGCGCGGTCAAGGTTCCGGTCGCCCTCCAGGAGGACCTCGTGGAGCCGGGCTTCGCCGACAAGCTCACGCGCATCGGCTGAGCCGGGACGCCCAACCGCACCACCGCACCCCGTCGGCAGCGGCCCGTCCGGGCTCCGCTCGGCGGGGTGCGTGCTAGCGTCCCGAATCGGGGCAGTCCGCCGTCCGCGGCGGCGCGGCCGCGAACCGAGGGTGAACGGTACGCGGCCGGGAAGCAGAAGCTGAGAACAGAAGACGGGACACGGGGAGTGCCTTTCAGTGGCCACTGCGGAGCCGACACGCACCGAGAAAGCCGATCCGGGCCCGGGATCCGGCCCGCGAATAGGCGTGCCCACGACGCTGGAGACCGACGAGCGGGACGCTGACGGCACGACCGGCCGTGAGCGCGACACCCGGCTGCGCACCGCAGTACTGACGCTGCGTGAGCGCATGCTGCGCCACCCCGTCCTGTCCGTCACCGGCCTCGCCGGAGTGCTCCACGTCGTCTGGTTCTTCACGTTCGCGAACAGTGGCGGTGACCTCGCCGCGCAGGACGCGTGGGCCGAGTTCGTCGGCCGGCACCCGGACTCGGCGTACAACCTCGCCTGGTACGGCGGGATGCACCCGGTCTCGTACAGCGTCGTGTCGCCGTATCTGATGTCGGTACTCGGCGTGCGGACGACGATGATGATCGCGGGGACGGTGTCGGCCGGGCTGCTGACGCTGCTCCTGCTGCGCAGCAGGTCCGTCCGCAACCCCCTGTGGGCGTCGCTGGCGGGCGTGTTCGGGCTGTTCTGCAACGCGGTGTCCGGACGGGTGACGTTCGGCCTCGGCATGATGTTCGCGCTCGGCGCGGTCGCCGTCGTGTTCTGCTGGCCGTACCGGTGGCGTTACAAGCGCTGGGCGAAGGCCCTGAGCGCGGCGCCGCTGGCCGCGCTGGCCACCATGGCGTCGCCGGTCGCGGGTCTGTTCGTGGGTCTGGTGGCGGTCGCGCTGTTCCTGCAGAAGCGGCGGCCGGGCGCGTGGGCGCTGGGGCTGGCGCCGAGTGCGGTGGTGGCGGTGTCGGCGTTGCTGTTCCCGTTCTCGGGGACGCAGCCGATGATATTCGGCTCGGTGATCCTGCCGGTCGCGTTCTCGGCCTGCGCCTACCTCCTGGTGCCGAAGGACTGGAAGACGGTCCGGCTGACGGCGGCGGTGTACGGGCTGGGCGTGGTGCTGGTGTGGCTGATCAGCTCCCAGATCGGGTCCAACATCACGCGGCTCGCAATGCTGTTCGCCGGCGTCGCGCTGGTGGCCGCGCTGCCGTACACGGTGCCGCGCGGCCGCAGGTGGTACGCGGCTGTGGTCGCGATGGTCGCCTTCGCCGGGTGGATCGGCTTCAAGACGGTCGACGACGTCGTGCACATGGCCCCGGCGGCGTCCTGGTCGCGCGAGCTGGCGCCGCTGCTCAACCAGTTGCAGGAGGTCGGCGCCGAGAGGAGCCGGGTGGAGGTCGTCCCCGCCCGCTCCCACCGGGAGGCCGCAGCGCTCGCGCCGTACGTCAACCTGGCCCGCGGCTGGAACCGCCAGGCCGACATGGAGCGCAACCCCCTCTTCTACGACGACACGCTCAACTCGGCGAACTACCGCGAGTGGCTGCAGCGCTGGGGCGTGCACTACGTCGTGCTGCCCAAGGGCGAGCCGGACGGCGACGGCGGGGTGCGGGAGCGGGCGCTGGTGCAGCGCGGGCTGCCGTATCTGACCCAGGTCTGGGGCGACGCCAACTGGCAGCTGTTCAAGGTCACCGACCCCACCCCGCTGGCCGAGCCGAACACCGTCGTCGAGCGGGCCGAGCAGGGCGAGATGGTGCTCCGGGTGAAGAAGCCGGGCCGGATCCTGGTCCGCATCCCGTACACGCCGTGGCTGAGCGTCGTCGACTCCGAGGGCAAGAGCCTGAAGCCGCCGCAGGAGACGGAGGAGTCCAGGAACCGTCCCGACGGCGAGCCGAAGACGTACGTCAACGTCAACGGCTGCCTGATGGACACGGAGGAGGACGCCCAGGGCGTGCGCTGGACGGAGCTGCTCGCACCGAAGGCCGGGACGTACCGGCTGGCGGCGCCGTACCAGTTCCCCCGGGGGCTTCCCTGCCCGAAGGAACTGCGGGACGAGCAGCACTGAAGCCCGCGGGGTTTCATACAAATGTCCCCATAGAGCAGAGGTCCCCATACAACGGATTGCTGTCATAAAAGTGGGTAATATCCCGCGCACACAGTGGCCGGTGGGGGACCTCGACGGCGTGAAGGGGGCAACGCGCGCCGTCGGCCGCCCCTGATCACCCCTTCCTCCGTGGCTGCACAGGTGTGTTCCAGGGGGGAGTGGTGACATGTTCGACGTGGCCGAGGAGAGCGTGTTAGCCCGGCTGGCACCGGAAGACCGGCAGCAATTCCTTGCTCTCGGTGCCCGACGTCAGTTCGACGCAGGCAGCGTCCTGATGCGTCAAGGCGAAGTCGCGGACATGGTCTATGTCCTGCTGGACGGCTATGTAAAGGTGACCGCGATCAGCGAGGAGGGGGACCTGGTCTTTCTCGCCGTACGCTCCCGGGGTGAGCTCGTCGGTGAGATCGGCGTCCTGGACGGCAGCCCTCGACCGACCACAGTGACAGCGACCGGAGCGGTTGTGGCGCTGGGCATCGGCGGACCGGCATTCCTCGACTTCCTCGCCCGGCGTCCTTCCGCGGCAGCCGCCGTCACCCGGAGCGTGACCGAGAAGTTCAGGTTCTCGATCCAGCGACGACTGGACGACGTCGGCTCCGTCCGCGCCCGCCTCGCCAGGGTCCTGCTCGACCTCGGCGTGCGCTGGGGCCTGTCGGGACCGCGCGGAACGGAGATCGCGGTCGGACTCAACCAGGGCGAACTCGCGGCCCTGGTGAGAGCGACGGAGCGCTCGGTGAACGAGGCGCTCGCGGACCTCCGGTCGTACGGAACCGTATCCATCGGTTACCGGCGCGTGGTGATCCACGACTGGGACGGTCTGCGCAAGGCGGCGGGCAGCACACCCTGATCCCGGGCGCGCGTGGCTCCGTGCGGGCGCGAAGCCGGCTTCCCGACGAGAGAAATTTGGCCAAATCCCGCAGCAGGACGGGGAGTCGGGAAGCACCACCGGCCTCTAATGGTGCGGTACCCGCCGTTTGACTGGCCCCTACCCCTGTTCGCCCTGGATTCGATGGCATCGCCTGCACGGGGAGAAGACCATGGACCAAAACGAACGTCCCTCAGCACGGGTGCGGATCACGCCGGAAGGCGCCGCACAGGTGACCGTGCACGGCCTCCCTCCACGCACACCCTTCCGGTTCTGCCTGGTCGACAAGCGTGGACGGGGAGTCCTGGAGTCTCCGGAATCGCTCACGGACGAGGACGGAGTGGCCGCGGGCGTGCTGCCCTGGACGGTCGACTGGTCGAAGCTGCGCTGTGTCGTATCACTGCCGCTGACCGGGAGCAGGATCGAACTGCCGGAGCCCGCCCATGCCGATCTGCACCGGCCGACGTACACCGATGAGCGACGCACTTTCACCGGCCTGATGCGTCGCGGACTCAAGGAAAGCGGCTTCGAGCAGGCCTTGGGCCGCGCGCTCGCGTCAACGCCCCACTCGGGGCTGCCGGTCCCGCTTCGGAACGCGGTGGAGGAAGCCCGCAGCTACGGGCCTGGCCGGGTGCTGGTGAGTCAGGAACGGGCCAAGGGCCAGCCCGTTTTCGCCGTGTACCACCAGGCCCCTCAGCAGCAGCGTCCCCAACTCGTCGAGCAGGTGCCGGCCGGCGCGGTCGGCCCGTGGCAGGGCACATCTGTCGATTCCTGGCCGGCCGCCGGGTCGGCCGACACGCGCGCCTGGGAAATCAGCTGACACGACGTACGGGGAGGGAGTGGCCGTCATGGCATTCAGCGACGTGCTGGACATGTTGGACGACTGGTTCGACGACGCGCTCGACTGGGTCGCGGAGCAGATCGAAGGGCTGCTGGTGGCGACGTTCGCCGCGCTGGGGTCGGCGGCCGCCTGGGTGGTCAACACCGTCGGACGGTATTTCAAGAGCGTTCTCGACTGGTTGTTCGGCTTCTCGTGGGTCCGCCAGCAGGCCGGGAGGCTGTTCGTCTGGCTCAAGGGCGGCGAAGCCACGGTGGTCGTTCCCACCCCGTACCAGATCGAGGAGGTGAAGAGCCTCGATCAGCTGAAGAACCTGCCACCCGTCGCGAAGCGAACCGTGACGCTGACCGACACCGAGCGTCAGGCGTTCGGCCAGACAGGACTGGACACCGGAAAGCTGTACGTCGTCGATCACGGCTGAACCGCCGGCGACGGCGCGCGGCAGAAACGTGGGGGAAGCCATGCGGATCGTCTCGTTGTTCCCGCCCGAGTTGTCCGGTTCACTGGCCGGGCAGATCAAGGAAATACTCCCGGAGAAGCTGCTGGGGGAGGCATTCCGGCTGGTTTTGGCGCCGTCGCCGTCGGATGTCGAAACCCTGGTGCACGGTGCTTCTCGTCTGGCCTACCTGGAGTGCGAGAGCCGGTTCGCCGAGAGGACCTCGCAGGTGCGTGCCTTCGCGGTCTCCGGCCATCGCGACCAGGAGCACGGTGAGCAGCTTCTCGCCCAGCTCCAGGACGTGCCCATTCGCCTGCCCGTCGGGGTGCCGCTGCTGCACGTACACCTCGACGGTGCGAGCCCGGCGGCGCACGACAGCGACCGTGACGATTCCGCCCCTGACCGGCGCGGCACCGATCCCGCGTCGCTCTACCAGCTGATCCGTCCCAGCGCCGGGCTGGACGACCTGGTCCTCGCGGAAGCGACCAAGAACCGGCTCCTGCGGAATGTGACGGTGCTCCGCCATCGCGACACCCTGCGGGACTGGGGTTTTTACGACATTCCCGGCTACGAGAACCGCCTGGGAAGTTCCCTGAACTTCGTCGGCCCCTCCGGGACCGGGAAGTCACTGGCAGCCAAGGCCGTCGCCCACGAGCTGGGCCGCCCCCTGCTGGTGGTGGATTACGCGCAGCTCGAATCGGCCTATGTGGGCGAGACGTCCAAGAACATCAAGGCCGTATTCGATGCCGCCAGGGAACAGCAGGCCGTCCTCTTCTTCGACGAGGCGGATTCCTTTCTCGGCGCCCGGGTGCGAGAGGTCCGGCAGTCGTACGACACCGCGGTCAACAGCACCCGGGCGGTCATGCTCATGCAACTTCAGGAATTCGACGGTGTGGTGCTCTTCGCCACCAATCTGCCCTCGAACTACGATCAGGCGTTCTTTCGCCGGATCCTCGATCACGTCGAGTTCCCGCTCCCGGACGAGCAGTCCCGCGCCCGCATCCTCGCTCTGCACACCCCTGCGCGCTTGCCCGGGAAGGAGTCACTGGACTTCGCCGCACTGGCCGCGCGCAGCGAGGGACTGAGCGGTGGCGACCTGGCCAACGTCATGTACCTGGCCTCTCTGCGCCTGCTGGAGCGCGTAACTGCCGGGGAGGAGCAGGCCGTGCTGGCGGAGACGGACGTCATCGATGCCGTGGACGACGTCCGCAACGGCAAGAGCATGATGGGTGAGGGGCGGCCCACGCCTCCGCGACTACGCGAACTCACCGAGCAGGACCTCGGTCTTGCGTCGGATTCCCCGAACGACGAATGACGTCAGGAGACCGGAGGACTCACCGCAGCTCGCCGACGTAACGGTCCGTGCCCGGCACCGTAGGGACGAACGGTGCCACCAGTTCCACCCTGCCGAGCCCCGATTCCGCCACCGCCGTGTCGAGGCCGGTGAAGTGGCTCTGCCAGCACTCCCTGGGGTCCGTCTGGAGGAACCACAGCAGGGTCAGGCGGGTGTCGACGCCCTCGACCTGCTTGACGTAGGTCATGCGGTCGCCGGGGAGCGGGGTCGGGCGGAAGGCCGTCACCATGGCCGCCGGGGAGCCCGCGAGGCGCTTGGGGAGGTGGCGGGAGCGCAGCCACTCCAGGAGTTCGGCGCGCTGCTCGGGGGTGTCGGCCTCGACGACCTGGAGGACCAGGCCGGCGTAGGGGTGGTCGAGGGCGTGCTGGTCCCTCGGGCCCGCCGCGCCGTCCCGGTACACGGTCGCCTCGTGGTCCTGGAACGCGGTGAGGACGTGGGTGCGGTCCTGGTAGACGCGGCCGTCGCGGTTGAGGCGCTTGTTGATGGAGACAGTCCAGCGCATGTGGTCGTCGTAGCGGCCGGCGGTGATCCAGTAGGTGGAGAGGTAGCAGCCCGTGGTGACGGGCTGGGCGATCGCCGACTTCTCGGGGTAGCGCAGGAGTTGCAGGTCCCGGGTCGCCACCCAGCGGCGGCCCGCGTACATCCAGGGCATGGCCATCGCGCCGGCGTAGTAGTGGTCGTCCTCGTACCAGCGGTTGTAGGCGTACTCGTGGCCCGGGTGCGGTTCGACCATGGTGATCAGGGCGTGGCCGGGGTGGGTGCCGTAGGGGCCGACGGCGGCCAGTTCGGCGTACAGCTCGCTGCGGGTGTCGTCGCTCATGCCCTTCCCCTTCGTCGGTGACAGGCCCATACTCTGACGCTCCGTCAGATAAAGCGCCAGGGGTCCGGTCCGGTCCGGCTTCGGGGAGGTTCTGTCATGTCAGTGCTCGCGGGGAAGACGGTCGTGGTGTCGGGAGTCGGGGCCGGTCTTGGGCGGCAGGTCGCGGCGGCCGTCGTACGGGACGGCGGGCGGGCCGTGCTCGGTGCCCGGACGGAGGCGAACCTGGCGAAGACGGCCGCCGAGCTCGATCCGGACGGGACGCGCACGGCGTACCGGGCGACCGACATCGCCGACGAGGCGCAGTGCGAGGCGCTGGCGGGGCTGGCGGCGGAGCGGTTCGGGCGGATCGACGCGGTGGTGCATGTGGCCGCGCTGGACAGCTACTTCGGCGGTGTCGAGGACGCGGACTTCGAGACGTGGCGTGCGGTGCTGGACGTGAACCTGCTGGGCACGCTGCGGATGACCCGGGCCTGTCTGCCGGCACTGAAGAAGGGCGGCGGCGGGTCGGTGGTGTTCGTCGGGACGCAGTCGGCGGTGGCGGCTCCGTCCCAGGTGCGGCAGGCGGCGTACGCGGCCTCGAAGGGTGCGCTGACCAGCGCGATGTACTCGCTGGCGCGGGAGCTGGGGCCGTACCGGATCCGGGTCAACACCGTGCTGCCGGGCTGGATGTGGGGGCCGCCGGTGCAGGCGTATGTGCGCTTCACGGCACAGACGGAGGGCGTACCCGAGGCGGTGGTCCTGGAGCGGCTGACCGGGCGGATGGCACTGCCCGAGCTGGCGGCGGACTCGGATGTGGCCGACGCGGCGGTGTTCCTGGCGTCGGACCGGGCCCGGTCGATCACCGGACAGTCATTGCTGGTCAACGCAGGGGAGTTAATGCGATGAGTTCATGTAGGTGAACCAAGGCCATCACGCCGAACATTTTTACCCCTCCTTGACCTTACCGTCACTTGTCGTGTTCACGCGGTAGCGTCCACGATGAGCGCCGGGCTGACCCCTGGGAGGGCGCACATGAACGGTCTCGACTGGGCCGTGCTCATCGGCTACTTCGCCGTGATGGTCGCGATCGGCGTCTGGTCGCACAAACGCGTGGACAACGTCAGCGACTTCTTCACCGCCGGCGGCAAGATGCCCTGGTGGCTCTCCGGCATCTCCCACCACATGTCGGGCTACAGCGCGGTGATGTTCACCGGGTACGCGGGCATCGCCTACACCTACGGCGTCACCTCCTTCGTCACCTGGTCCTTCCCGATCGCCCTCGGCATCGCCATCGGGTCGAAGCTGTTCGCGCCGCGCATCAACCGATTGCGCTCGCGCCTGCATGTGGCCTCCCCGCTGGAGTACCTGAAGAACCGTTACGACCTGAAGACCCAGCAGGCGCTGGCCTGGTCCGGCATGCTGCTGAAGATCGTCGACGTGGGCGCGAAGTGGGCGGCGATCGCGACGCTGCTGTCGGTGTTCACCGGGATCTCCCTGAACCAGGGCATCCTCATCACCGGTGCCATCACGGCGATCTACTGCACGATCGGCGGCCTGTGGGCGGACGCGCTGACCGAACTCGGCCAGTTCATCATCCAGTTGCTGGCCGGCATCGCGATGTTCGTGGCCGTCTTCGTCCGGCTCGACGACCACGGCGGCTTCTTCGGGGTCTGGGACTCCCCCGAACTCCAGGGCCATGAGAAGCCGCTGGTCGGCCCGTACGGCACGGTCTTCCTGCTCGCGTTCCTCTTCATCAAGCTCTTCGAGTACAACGGCGGCATGCTCAACCAGGCCCAGCGCTACATGGCCACGCCGAACGCGAAGGAGGCCGAGCGGTCGGCGCGGCTCTCGGCGGTCCTGTGGCTGGTCTGGCCGCTGGTGCTGTTCTTCCCGATGTGGATGTCGCCGCTGCTGGTCGAGTCGCAGAAGCCGGACGGCTCCGACTCCTACGCCCTGATGACCGAACAGCTCCTGCCGCACGGCCTGCTGGGCCTGGTCATCGTCGGCTTCTTCTCGCACACGATGGCCATGTGCTCCTCGGACGCCAACGCCATCGCGGCGGTGTTCACCCGGGACTGCGCGCCGGTGATCTGGGCCAGGGCACGGACGTGGAACCAGAGCCAGGGCCTGCGGGTCGCCCGGATCGCGACGGTCGTCTTCCTCGGCCTGTCCATGGCGGCGGCGACCCAGGTCAACTCCCCCGCGTTCAAGGACATCATCACGGTCGTCATCAAGTGGGTGGCCGGTCTGATGGGCCCGATGGCCATCCCGATGATGCTGGGCCTGCTGCGGGCGTTCCGCCGCTCCGGCCCGACGGCCGCGCTCGTCAGCTGGTCGATGGGCCTGCTCGCGTTCTGGCTGGTGAACTACCCGATCCACTGGAACGTCGAGGGCGGCGTCCCGCTCCAGTACCAGGTCTCGATACCGCTGGCGGTGTCCCTGGTCCTCTACATCCTCGTCGGCTACATCAAGCCGGAGGACACCCCGGAGCGGCTGGCGCTGATCGAGAAGATCAACACGGACGGGGACGGGGCGGCGGCCGCGGCGGTCCCGGCGCCGGCCGGTCCCGCGGACGAGGTGGTACGGACGACGGCCCGGGAGTGACCCTTGGGTGCCTGTGCCGGTCAGGCCCGGGGGTAGCGGGCGAGCCACCCCGGCGACGATCCCCCGGGCCCGTGCAGGGCGGGCCCCTGGGTCATCTCCATGGCGAAGTCGTCGGCCAGCTCCAGGACGGTGGGACGGCCCTCCAGCTCGGCCAGCCAGGCCGGGGGGAGGGCCGTTTCCCCGTGCAGGGCGCCCAGCAGGCCGCCGGTCAGCGCGCCGGTGGCGGCGGACGGGCCGTCGTGGTTGACGGCGAGACACAGCCCGTGCCGGACGTCGGCGGCGACGAGGGCGCAGTACACGGCGGCGCCGACGAGGCTCTCCGCCGTACCGGCTCCGCACAGCTCGCTCACGCGCTCCGGGCCGGGCATGCCCTGCCGTACGGCGCCCAGCGCGTGCTGGAGGGCGTCCGACACGGGCTGGTGCCCGGGCCGGGCGGCCAGCATCGCGAAGGCCCGCTGCACGGCACCGTCGAGGCTCTCGCCGAGGGCGAGGGCATGCACGATCACGGCGTACGCGCCCGCCGCGAGCGAGGCCGTGGGGTGCCCGTGGGTCTGCGCCGCGCACTCGACGGCGAGCTGCGCGACCAGCTGCGGCTCCCATCCCACCAGCAGTCCGAACGGGGCGGACCGGGTGGCGGCCTCGGGTCCGGCCGCACCGGGGTTCTTGGGCGCGTCCGGGGTGCCCATGATCTCGTCGCCGAGCCCCAGCAGCAGGGAGCGGTCGGGATCGCGCCGCGCGTACAGCCACTCCTCCCGCGCGAGCCAGCCGTCGTCCTTGCGGCGCTCGTCGGGTCCCCAGTCCCGCTGGGTGGCGGCCCAGCGCAGATACGCCCGGTGCACATCGGTGGGCGGATGCCAGGCTCCGGTGTCGCGGCGCACCTGGGCCCGGATCAGTCCGTCCACGGAGAACAGGGTGAGCTGCGTGATGTGCGTGACAGCGCCGCGTCTGCCGTAGGCGGGGGCCAGATCGACCAGCCCCTCGGCCCCGTGCGCCTCCCTGATCCCGTCGATCCGCAGCCCGTCCACGGGCGTGCCCAGCGCGTCCCCCACGGCCACGCCGAGCAGCGTGCCGCGCACCCGGCTGCGGAAGTCCTGCTGCTCCGTACGGCCCCAGACGGCGCCGGCAGTCGCACCCACCTTGACCTCCCAGGGACCGTCCATACGTACGACAGCTAGGCACTGTAATCGAACGGGGACGGTGGGTTCAGCGGGCGGAATACCGTCTTCACTTGCGGTTTACGGACCGTCGCTCTCAGCGTTCGAGACATCGGACAGGCGTGCGAGGATCCCTGGGTGAACGATCTACGTGTGCGCCCGGCCACCGAGGCCGATCTGTCCACCCTCGTCCGCCTCCGCGACGACGCGGCCCGATGGATGCTGGCCCGGGGCATCACCGGGCAGTGGCAGCCGGGAGAGCTGGACGAGTCCCACTTCCGCCGGGTCATGACACGGGGCGAGGTCTGGCTCGCGGAGGCGGGCGGGGGCGTCGCCGGCGCCTGGGAACTGTGGTGGGAGGACGAGGCGGCCTGGGGCCCACAGCCACCTGTGGCCGGGTACGTGCACCGGCTCATGGTGGACCGGAGCGCGTCCACGCCCGGGACGGGGCGGCTGCTGCTGGAGGCCGCGGAACGCCGCGTAGCTGCGGCGGGCCGAACCCACGTACGCCTGGACTGCCTGGCCGGCAACACCGCGCTCACCGCGTACTACCGCGAGGCGGGCTACCGAATAGTGGGCCACAAGGAGGGCAAGCCCCAGCCGGGCGGCACGCCCAAGTCCTTCACGCTGCTGGAGAAGGAACTCGGGCGTCTGGCATTCACCGGCGGCGCCTGGTCCGAGTTCCTGGAGTTCGCGACGGAGCGCTAATCCACGCCCGCGAGGAACGGCCCCAGTACCGCGCGGTCCGCATCCGAGAGGCGTTCCAGTGCCCCGGGATCCAGTTCGCGTACGCGTTCCACATCGGCGCGGGCCTCCTCGGGCCGGGACATGGTCGCGTGGAGCGCGGCCCGGCGGCACAGGGCCCAGACGTAGCCCGGGCGGAGTTCCACGGCCCGGTTCAGGTCCGTGAGGGCTTCGGTGTGGCGGCCGAGGTGGGCGAGGGACGCGCCCCGGCTGGCGTAGGCCGAGGTGTAGGCGGGGTCCAGGGCGAGCGCGTGGTCGAGGTCGGCGACGGCCTCCTCGTCGCGACCGGCGGCACGCAGGGCGTCACCGCGTTCGCAGCGGGCCCACGGCCAGTCGGGGGTCAGGGCGAGGGCGCGGTCGAGGTCGGCCAGTTGGCGGGCGGAGTCGCCCAGGGCCCGCCACACCCGGGCGCGGCGGGCGAGCGCCCAGGCGTAGTCCGGCTTGAGGTCCAGTGACCGGCCCAGGTCGGAGAGGGCAGCTTCCAGGTCTCCCCGGCGTTCGTGTGTGGCGCCCCGGGACGCCCAGGCGAAGTCGTTGGCCGGGTCCAGGCGGATCGCTTCGGTCAGGTCCCGGATCGCCTCCGAGTCGTGCCGGGCGATGCGGTGGTGTTCGCCGCGCAGGGCGACATACCCGGCGTGGTTCGGCTCCAGCGCCACCGCCCGGTCCAGGTCGGCGATCGCCGCGTCGTGGTCGCCCCGGTCCCCGCGGATCCCGGCCCGGTGGCGGTAGGCGACCGCGAGTCCGGGATCGAGGGCGACGGCCCGGTCGTACTCGGCGAGGGCCTGCGCGTACGCGCCCTCGCCGCGCAGCTCGTCGCCCCGGACGACTCGGGCGCGGGCCTGGGCCGGCGCGTCGAGTACCGCACGGCTCAGGAGCAGGCCGAGGGCCGCGCCGATCCCCTCCGCGTCGAGTGCGTCCGTCAGCTTCGTCCCCCACTCGGCCACCGGCTCCACATCGGCGTCCTGTCCGGCGTCCACCAGGACTCGTGCCCATCGCACGGCCATGACCTCACCGGCTTCACAGGCGTGGACGAAGTCCCCCAGCGCCTGCGGCAATGCGTCCCGCTCACCCGCGCAGAGGAGGTGGTACGACTCGGCCTGGCGCAGGTCCCGCCAGGTGTCGTGCGACCAGAGATCTTCCAGCCCTCGTCCGGCCTCCTCCCGCCATTCCCGGAACGTCCGCGCCAACCGCCGCTGCCGCTCGGCCCATCCGCGTGGCGACCGCCGCCGTTCGGCGCGCAGCATCGGCGCCCGTACGACGTCGTGGTAGCGCAGCCGTCCCCCGGCGCGCTCGACGACGAACGGCATGCCCCGCAACCACGCGTAGAGGGAGGGAAGTTCCTCCTCCGGGCAGTCGGCCGCCGCACGGAACACATCCCCGTCCAGCCACCTCGGCAGCGCGCAGGACAGCGCGGCGGCCCGGCGGGCCGGGTCCTGCTCCCACTTCAGGAAGCGGTCGACCGCCGTGGCGCTCGGGTCGCCGACGTCCTCCGCGTCGGTGGGGCGGGACTCGGCGAGGGTGGAGACCAGGACGGGGAGGCCACCGGTGAGGCGCAGAACCTCCTCGACGACCGGTTCGGCGGTCACCCCCTTCCCGGCCAGCAGGCCGCGTGCCTCCGCCTCGGTGAAGGGGGCCAGCGGGACCTCCGCCACGAAGTCCCGCACACCGCCCCAACGGGTCGCGCCCAGGGGGCGTTGGCCCGCCGTGACCACGACGAGCGTTGCGGGCACGGCACCGTGGCGGTCGGTTGTCATCGTCTCGTGCAGCCAGTGGTCCAGGTACGGGGCCGTCCGCTCGTACGTGTCGAAGAACAGGGCGATCCAGGGGACCGAGGCCGTCGCGTCGGTGAGTTCACGCAGCAGCACGGGGGTCAGCACCTGCTCGGGGGCGAAGACCAGTTGCACGTCCTCGTGGTTGCGGAAGCGGGCCATCACGCTCTCCCGGAGCCGGTCCACCCCGCCCGCGAACTGCTCCGTGTCGAGCATGCCCGCGAGGGGGCCGACCACCGGGACCATCCCCAGCGCGATCACGCCGCCCCGGGCCACCACTCTCCCGCCCGTCGACGGGCCGGTGTCCTCCGGCTGCCCGTCCAGTGCGGCGAGCGCGGCCACGGTCGCCTCATGGCGGCGCTCCTCGTGGGCGGCGAGCAGGCGGTTCAGCTCCTTCAGCCTGCGCCCCTGGGCGGTGAACTGCCGGCTGATCTCCGCCATCACCTCCGGCACACTGCCGGCGCTGTCGTCCACGTACGCGGTCAGCGCGCCCTGTTCACGGGCGATCTGCTCCAGATCCCGCAGCAGGAAGGTCTTTCCGACGCCCGCGTTGCCGTGCAACATGGAAGCGGAAGCGGTGGCGTTCGTCATCCGGGGCGGTGGCGAAGTTCGCGCGGAACAGGGCCCGTTCGGCCCTCCGGCCGATGAAGCCGGCCCGGGTGCGTTGCCGTATCAGGTCCTGCATCGACGGTCCCGGCTGCGCCATCCGTACGTTCCCCTCGTCTCGCCCGGTCGGCTTCCGCCGTCATTGTCTCGCGCTCGCCCCGGCGTCCGGGGAGAATGATCGGCATGGCCACCTCCCCAACTTCACGCGGCGTGCTGCCTCTTGCCGCCATGCTGCTCACCGCCACCATCGCTCTCTACATGGCGCTCGTCGCCTTCGGGAACATCACCGACTTCGGCACCAACCAGCAGTTCGTCCGGCATGTGCTGGCCATGGACACCACGTTCAAGGACGAGGACCTGATGTGGCGGGCCATCACCAGCGAGGCGCTTCAGGACGCCGCCTACATCGCGATCATCGCGTGGGAGACCGTCGCCGCGTTCGTCCTCATAGCCGGGACCTGGCTGTGGGCCAGACGTGATCAGCGGCGTGCCCGGCAGTTGTCGACCTACGGACTGCTGATGGTGATGCTGCTGTTCGGGGCCGGGTTCATCGGGATCGGCGGCGAGTGGTTCTCGATGTGGCAGTCGAAGAGCTGGAACGGACTGGACGCGGCGACCCGGGTCTTCCTGTTCAGCGGTGTCGTGCTGATCGTCAACCAGTTGCCGGTCGCGCGGACGGAATCCTCCACTACCTGACCACGGTCACGGTCGTACCGACCGTGCCGAACGCCCACAGTGCCGTGCCGTCCGCCTTCCGCATCCGGACCCCGCCCGTCTTCGTGCCGGAGGCGGCGGGCGGCGGTGAGGCGCCGTCGACCGCGTTGGAGAAGGCGACGGAGACGCCGGACTTCGCGGCGAAGTACATGATGTGCTCGATCTGGACGCCGTCCGAGCCGGTCGTACTCTCCATGCGCGACGACACCGTGTACGAGCCGGGGTCGGGGCTGACCGTGCCCGGCCACACGGTGAACGTACGGCGGCTCCCCTCGCTCGCGTCGACCAGCCACACCCGCTTCTCGCCGAGGGAGTAGACGACGCGCCGGCCGGTGCCGGAGCCGTCGGGCACCCGGGTCGGGGCGGACGCGGAGGGGGTGGGCCGCACGCCCGCAGACGCCGCGCTGCTCGGCTTGGCCGAGGAGGCGGTGGGATGCGGGCCCCGGTCCGCCTGCACGGCCAGGACCGTCACCGCGGCTATCGCTCCCACGGTCAGCCCGGTCGTCCAGGCCCACGAAGGAAGTCGGGCAGGCACGGGCACGCATCTCCTCAGTCACGGGACCCCGTACAGCAGGCGGGGTTCCGATCATCGTACTGCGCGCCCGCCTCTTCAGGGGCGGTGGACACCACGCCGTCCCAGCCCTCTCCCGGAAACCGTGAACACTTTTCGCGAAAGTGTTCACGGTTTCCGACACACGTCCCGACCCCGGCCGATTCGGCCACAGCGACCGTCGGTCTCAGCGGCCGTCGGTCTCAGCGGCCGTCGGTCTCAGCGGCCGTCGGCGGTCTTGCGGACGGGCACCGGGCCCGTGCCGGCGCCATGGGCGGTGTGGAGCGGCGCGCGGGCGGGGGCCGGGTAGGAGAGGTGGACGAGCCGGGACTGCTCCTGCCGCATGTGCGTGAGGGACTCGAGGATGTAGCCCACGAGCAGGACGAGGGCCGCGATGGTCATGATGGCGGCGGCGAGGATGGCCGTGGGGACCCGGGGCACGGTGCCCGTCTCGATGAAGTCGGCGATGACGGGGATGCCGAGGATGAGCGAGACCAGGGCCAGCACGCCCGCGATCACGGTGTGGACGAGCGAGGGGCGCTCGCGCCGCGCCAGGTCCAGGATGACCCGCAGGATGCGCCAGCCGTCCCGGTAGGTGCGCAGTTTGCTCTCGCCGCCGGCGGGCCGGACCCGGTAGTCCACGACGACCTCCGCGGTGGGCAGCCGCAGGTGCAGCGCGTGGATCGTCATCTCGGTCTCGGTCTCGAACTCGCGGGCCAGCGCCGGGAAGGACTTCACGAAGCGCCGCGAGAAGACCCGGTAGCCGCTGAGCATGTCGGTCACGTCGTTGCCGAACAGGGACCGCACGGTCCCGGTGAGCACCTTGTTGCCGACCGCGTGTCCTGCCCGGTAGGCCCCGTCGACCGTCACCCGGCGGGCGCCGACGACCTGGTCGTAGGGCCCTTCGAAGAGCAGGTCCACCAGGTCCCGGGCGCGGGTGGCGTCGTAGGTGTCGTCGCCGTCGATCAGGAGGAGCGCGTCCGCGTCGACGTCGGCGAAGGCGCGCCGGATGACATTGCCCTTGCCCTTGCGGGGCTCCTCCCGGACGATCGCGCCCGCTCCCCGGGCGATCTCCACCGTGCGGTCGGTGGAGGCGTTGTCGTACACGTAGACGACGGCCTCGGGGAGCGCCGCCCGCAGGTCGCGGACCACCTTGCCGATGGCCGCCTCCTCGTTGTGACACGGCACGACACACGCGATCGTCGGTTGCACGGCTGCTCCTCTCGAACCGGTACCGAATACGACGAAAATAATGCGATATGGGCGGGTCTGGTCGGCGAGGGCGCGCCGGGCCGTTAGTCTCACCGTGTGCCGGTCCTCGCAACTGTCGCGCTGCGTGCGCGTGACGCCGTCAAGGGCGTCTGGCGCGAGGCCGCCAAGTTCGGAGTCGTCGGCGCCTTGGCCTTCGTCGTGGACAACGGCGGCTACAACCTGCTGGTCTTCGGCCTGCCCGGCGGCGCGGAGGGCGGGCCGATGCGGGCCTCCCCGGTGCAGGCGTCCGTCATCGCGACGACGGCGGCCGCGCTGTTCAGCTGGGCCGGGAACCGCTACTGGACCTACCGCGACCAGCACCGCGAGAAGGTGACCCGCGAACTCGTCCTGTTCCTGGTGGCGAACGGCGTCGGGCTCGCCATCACCGCGGGCACGGTCTTCGCCTCCCGGCAGCTGCTCGGGCTCGACTCGGCGCTCAGCGACAACACCGCCCGGATCTTCGGCTGGGTGCTCGCGACCCTGTTCCGCTTCTACGCCTATCGGCGCTACGTCTTCGTCGTCCCGTGAGCCGTTAGCATCCGACTTATGGGACAAATCGGATGGATGCCGCGGGTGCGGCGCTGGGTCTGGGTACTGGCCGCCGTCGCCGCGGTCTGCTGTCTGGGCACGATCCTGGTCTTCGCCCCGGGCTACCTGAGTCCCGACAGCCTCGAGCAGCTCCGCCAGGCCGAGGGCAAGCTGCCCCTGACGGACTGGCACCCGCCGGTGTTGAGCCTGGTGTGGCGTGCGCTGATCGCCGTGACCGGGTCGTTCGCGTCCATGGCCGTTGTCCAGTCACTGCTCTTCTGGGGCGCGCTCTGGACTCTGGCCTGGTGCGTCTACAAGCTGACCGGGAGGCGCGCCGGTTCACTCGCCGTGCTCGGGCTCGGGCTGACCCCTTGGGTGATGACGTTCGTAGGGGTGGTGTGGAAGGACGTCCACGCGGCGTTCGCGCTGCTCGCCGCCTGCGCGGTCGCGTTCACCGGGCTGCGGCTGCGGGACCGGGACCTGCGCCGTCCCGCCCTGCGGTGGGGGCTGCTCGGGCTGGGCGTGCTGTTCCTCGCGTACGCCATGCTGGTTCGCAAGAACGCCTTCTTCGCCGCGATCCCCGTCTTCGTCATGCTGGTCCTCGCGCTGTGGCGCACTCCCGGACGCCGTACGTGGGTGATGTGCACGGCGTCGCTCGTGGCCGCCCTGGTCGTGCCGGCCGCAGCCATCTCCCTGTTCGCCCGGCCCCTGGAGACGAAACAGGGCGCGCAGATCATGCTCGACGACCTGGTCCACGTCCTGAGGGTGGACGAACTCCGGTCGGCGGACGTGTCCCCCGGCCTCAGGGGACGGCTGGTGTCCGCCGCCGAGGAGTGCAGACGGGTCGGCGCCCTGTCGGACGCCTACTGGGCCTGTTACGCCCGCCCGGCGGACGGGCTGCGCGGAGACTCGGGCGAGATCACGTCCCTGTGGCTGGACGAGATGAGCGGGCATGTGCCGGGGTATCTGCAGTACCGGCTGCGGCTCTTCGCGAGTCTGCTGTTCGAGACCGGCTATCACTACAAGGCGGGGATCACCCGCAACGACCTGGGCATCGAGGTGGCGCACCCCCGTCTCGAGGACATGCTCGGCACCTACGTCGACGGCATGGCCGGGGACCTGCGGTGGCTGTTCCGGGGCTGGTTCTGGCTCGCCGTGGCGCTGGTACTGGCCGTCCGCCCGGGCAAGAGCGTGTTCTCCATGCCGGTCCGGGCGCTGGGCATCAGCTCGGCGGCCTACATCCTCGGCTATCTGCCGATCATGCCCGCGACGGACTACCGCTACATCTACTGGCCGGCGATCGCCTGCTCCCTCGGGCTGGTCCTGCTGTGGCTGGGCCGGGGCGCGACGCCCCCGCCACCGAAAGGCCCCGGCGCCCCGGCCGACCGCGCCCTGGCGACGCATCAGCCGGCGGACGCCGGGGGCCAGTAGACCGTCAGTCCAGTACGGGCAGCAGTTCCGGCAGATGGCCGTCCGATTGCAGTGCCGCCCGCTGCCGCTCTTGCGGGATGTCTCCGTAGAGGGTGTTCCGCGGCTTCGCCGGGCGGCCCGCCGCGTCGGCCACCGCGATGAGGTCCTTGACCGACTTGTACGAGCCGTACGACGAGCCCGCCATACGGGAGATCGTCTCCTCCATGAGCGTGCCGCCGAGGTCGTTCGCGCCGGAGCGGAGCATCTCGGCCGCGCCCTCGGTGCCGAGCTTCACCCAGCTGGTCTGGATGTTGGGGATGTGCGGGTGCAGCAACAGCCGGGCCATGGCCGTGACCGCGCGGTTGTCCCGCATGGTCGGGCCCGGGCGGGCGATCCCGGCCAGGTACACCGGCGCGTTGGTGTGCACGAACGGCAGCGTCACGAACTCGGTGAAGCCGCCCGTGCGCTGCTGGATGCCCGCGAGGGTGCGCAGGTGCCCGAGCCAGTGGCGGGGCTGGTCGACATGGCCGTACATCATCGTCGAGGACGACCGGATGCCCAGCTCGTGGGCCGTGGTCACGACCTCGATCCAGTCCGCCGCGGGCAGCTTGCCCTTGGTCAGGATCCAGCGGACCTCGTCGTCGAGGATCTCCGCTGCCGTGCCCGGGATGGTGTCCAGGCCCGCCTCCTTGGCGGCGGTCAGCCACTCGCGGATGGACATGCCGGTGCGGGTCGCGCCGTTCACGACCTCCATCGGCGAGAAGGCGTGCACATGCATGCCCGGGACGCGTTCCTTCACCGCCCGCGCGATGTCGAAGTACGCCGTGCCGGGCAGGTCCGGGTGGATGCCGCCCTGCATGCAGACCTCCACCGCGCCGACGTCCCAGGCCTGCTGGGCCCGGTCGGCGACCTGGTCCAGGGAGAGGGTGTAGGCGTCGGCGTCCGTGCGGCGCTGGGCGAAGGCGCAGAAGCGGCAGCCGGTGTAGCAGACGTTGGTGAAGTTGATGTTGCGGGTGACGATGTAGGTGACGTCGTCGCCGACGGCCGACTTGCGTACGTCGTCGGCGACCCGGGCGAGCGCGTCCAGCGCGGGGCCGTCGGCGTGCAGCAGGGCCAGCGCCTCGTCGTCGGTGAGCTTCGTGGGGTCGTCGGCGGCCGTGCGCAGGGCCTCGCGTACGTCGGTGTCGATGCGCTGCGGTGTCATGCCGGGGGCGGCGGCCTCGCGCAGGGCGCCCCAGTCGCCGTACACCTCGTCGAAGTCGTCCCGGCGGTCGGAGGTACGGCCCTCGGTGTCGATCGCGGCGTGCAGGTCGGTGCGGCCGGTGGCCGTGAAGACCTCCTCCGGCTCCTGCCACGGCAGGCCCTGCGGAAGGGCGTCGGGGCGGGCAAGCCCGGTCTCCGGGTCGGCCAGCGCCGCCACGTGCGGCCGCAGCCGCGGGTCCAGCCAGGGCTCGCCGCGCCGCACGAACTCCGGGTACACGCAGAGGCGTTCGCGCAGCTCGAACCCGGCGGCCCGGGACTTCTCGGCGAGCTGCTCGATCTGCGGCCAGGGGCGCTCGGGGTTGACGTGGTCGATGGTGAGCGGCGAGACGCCGCCCCAGTCGTCGATGCCGGCCTTGATCAGCCGCTCGTACTCGTCGTCGACGAGGTTGGGCGGAGCCTGGATGTTGCCGCTCGGGCCCATGAGCAGCCGGGCGACGGCCACCGTGGCGACCAGTTCGTCCAGTTCCGCGTCCGGCATGCCGCGCATCGCGGTGTCCGGTTTGGCGCGGAAGTTCTGGATGATCAGCTCCTGCACGCCGTGGTAGGCCCGGGTCACCTTGCGCAGCGCGAACAGCGACTCGGCGCGCTCCTCGTAGTTCTCCCCGATGCCTATGAGGACGCCCGAGGTGAAGGGCACGGAGGAACGCCCGGCGTCCTCCAGGACGCGCAGGCGTACGGCGGGCTCCTTGTCCGGGGAGCCGTGGTGAGGGCCGCCCGGCTCGGACCAGAGCCGGGTCGCGGTCGTCTCCAGCATCATGCCCATGCTGGGCGCGACCGGCTTCAGGCGCTGGAAGTCGGTCCAGCTCATGACGCCCGGGTTGAGGTGGGGCAGCAGGCCCGTCTCCTCCAGGATCCGGATGGAGATGGCCCGTACGTAGGCGAGGGTGTCGTCGTAGCCGTGCGCGTCGAGCCACTCACGCGCCTCGGGCCAGCGGTCCTCGGGCTTGTCGCCGAGGGTGATGAGGGCTTCCTTGCAGCCGAGGGCGGCGCCCTTGCGGGCGATGTCCAGGACCTCGTCCGGGGACATGAACATCCCGTGACCCTCGCGGCGCAGCTTGCCGGGGACGGTGACGAACGTGCAGTAGTGGCACTTGTCCCGGCACAGCCGGGTCAGGGGGATGAAGACGCTCTTCGAGTACGTGATGACACCGGGCCGGCCGGCCGCCTCCAGGCCGGCGTCCCGGACCCGGGCGGCCGAGGCCGACAGGTCCTCCAGGTGCCCGCCCCGGGCCTGGAGGAGCACCGCCGCCTCGGCGACATCGAGGGAGACGCCGTCCCTGGCCCGTTTCAGGGCGCGACGCATGGAGTTCTCGGTGGGGCCCGTTCCGGAGGTCGCGGAAGTCGTCATCCTTCGAGCATACGAGTGCGCTGATCAACCCGGGTGAGCCCCGTCAGTGGAAGGCCAGCCAGCCTATGCCCAGGGCGGAGGTGAGCCCCGCCGCGACAACGGCGGCCGGCCTGTTGCGGTGCAGCGCGAACCAGACCAGCGCGGCGGTCACGAGCACGGCGACCGTGCCGATCGCGGCACGCAACAGCCCTTGGCTGTAGCCGTACTCGCTGAAATTACGGACAAGCCAGGACAACCAGGCAAGCCTCATGAGGCTCTCTCCCCCCGTGGTGAACTGACCGGTAGTTTAGTAGAGGGCGCCAACCTCCCTTGCCGGTGGGGGAGTTGTCAGAGATACCCGGCGAACCCGTCCAGCGCCTTCAGCACCTCCGCCTCCCCCGCCGGAGGCAACTGCACCACGACCTCCTCGATGCCGAGGCCGGCGTAATGGGCGAGCTTGCCCGGGGTGGGGTGGACGGCATAGGGGACGACCTGGAGGGCCTCGGGGTCGCGGCCCGCTTCGGCCCAGGCGGTGCGCAGCCGGGGCAGGGAGTCGGAGAGGCCGCGGCCGCCGATGGGCAGCCAGCCGTCGGCGTACTCGCAGATGTGGGCGAACAGCTTCGGCCCGGCGGCCCCACCGAGCAGCGTGCGCGGCCCGACGACCGGGCCGCGCGGCTTCCGCACGGGCTTCGGGTGCGCGTGACTGGCCCGGACACTGCCGAACTCCCCCTCGTACGCGACCGGTTCCTCCGACCACAGCGCCCGCATCAGCGCCATCCGGTCCCGGCCCAGCTCGCGCCGGGTGCGCCACCGCACGCCGTGGTCGGCGGCCTCCTCGACGTTCCAGCCGAAGCCGACCCCGAGGGTGAACCGGCCGCCGGAGAGGTGGTCCAGGGTCGCCACCTGCTTGGCCAGGTCGATCGGGTCGTGCTGGGCGACGAGCGTGATGCCCGTGCCGAGACCGAGCCGCTCGGTGACGGCGGCGGCCTGGCCGAGCGCCACGAACGGGTCGAGGGTGCGGCCGTACTCGCGCGGCAGCTCGCCGCCCGCCGGCCACGGAGTGGTCCGCTCGACGGGGATGTGCGTGTGCTCGGGCAGATACAGCCCGGCGAAACCGCGGCCCTCCAGCTCCTGGGCGAGCCGGGTGGGGGTGATCGTCTCGTCGGTGAGGAAGATCGTTACGGCGATACGCATGGCCTATCTCTACCCGAGGCGGACCCGCGCGTCCATACCAACCGGTCGGGCTTCATTCCAGCGCCGTGTAGGCGGCGGTGGCGGAGATCTGGCCGAGAAGGTCCGAGGGGACGGTCACCGGCCGGCTCCGACGACCTCGTACGGCTCGTCCCGCATGTCCTGCGCATCACGGTGCGGGCTCCGTAGCTGCCAGACCGTGGCCGGAGGAAGGTTCGCCCACACCGACCAGCGGCCGGTGGCGTAGCGGCGCTGGTAGCCGTCCATGACCTCCTGGGCGGCGTGGTGCCGGTGGGCCTCGGCACGGGAGGAGAACAGGGTGCGGGCCTGCCCGGTGCCCAGGTAGGCGAAGTAGGTCAGGGTGCCGCCCGGGTGCAGCAGCTCAAGAAGGCGGGCCACGATCGCGTCGGCCCGGTCGGGGGTGAAGTTGGTCAGGGGCAGGCCGGCGACGATCACGTCGTAGCGGCCCGCGCCGGGCAGGTCCTCGACGTAGGAGCGGTGCACCCGGACCCGCTCGGGCTCGCCCGCCAGCCGGGGGTGGGTGTCGACGAGCCGGCACAGCCGGTCGGCGAAGCGCGGGTTGGCCTCGACGACGTCCAGACGGCTGCCCGGGGACAGTCGGTGGATGAGGGCGCGGGTGACCGCACCGGTTCCGGCCCCCGCCTCCAGAACGGTCAACGGCCGCGGGGCCAGGGTGCGCACCGGTTCGGTCAGCGCGCGGGCCAGGGCCCGCCCGCTGGGGGCGACGGCGCCGGTGGTGCGCGGATCGCGTGCCGCTTCGGTGAGGAACGTCCAGTCCATGGTGCGTAGATCCATGGTTTCGACGCTAGGAACGAGGCCATGCCCGGAGATCACTCGTTGTGCGGCCGTCCTCCCCTACGAAAGTAGGGGGTCGCATGCGACCGGGGTCGGACGACCGTCCTGCCGGGCCCGCCTAGGATCCCGGGAGTGATGCGGAGAGAGAGCTTCCGGTGGAGCACGTGCGGGCGCTGGTGCCTGGTCGTGCTGCTGACCGCCCTCGCCGTGCTGAACAGCGCCTCCACCGCCGGCGGCCGGTATCTGACGCCGTCCACCGTCCTGGCCGTGCTGTGCGGACTGGCCCTGCTGGTGCGCCGGTCGCCCTGGTACGCCTCGGCCGTGCCGGCCACCGTGGCGACCGGGCTGTGGGGGTGGCCGCTGCTGCCGCTGCTGCTCGTCGCGCTGTTCGACCTGTCGGCGCACCGGCGGGCCCGGGTGGCGGCGGGCTGCGCCGCGGTCGCGCTGAGCGCCAACCTGCTCATCCCTCCGGCGATCTCGCTGTGGACCCCGCAGCAGTACGGCTCCACCCTGTTCGTGCTGCTGGCCCTGGTGGGCGGGATGTGGGCGGGCAATCGCCGGCGGCTGCTGGAGGCGCTGGGCGACCAGGTCAAGCATCTGCGGATCGAGCGGGAGTTGCGCGAGGAGGCGGCCCGGTCCGCCGAACGGTCCCGGATCGCGGCGGAGATGCACGACGTACTGGCGCACCGGCTGAGCCTGATCGCCCTGCACACCGGCGTCCTGACGACCAGGAGCGAGCAGTTGCCCGAGCCGGTCGCGGCCCGGCTGACCCTGCTGCGCACCGCCTCCACCGAGGCCCTGGCCGATCTCCGCGACATTCTCGGGGCCCTGCGCGATCCCGGGGCCGAGCGCGCCGAAGCCGCTCCCGTCCCCGTCCTGCGCGATGTGGACGAGCTGGTCGAGCAGGCCCGGACAGCGGGACAACGGGCCGAGCTGCGGGTCGAGGGCCGGCCCGAGCAGGCGCCGGCCGCGCACCGGCTGGCCGTCTACCGCCTCGTCCAGGAGGCGCTGACCAACGCCCGTAAGCACGCCGGGGGTGCCCCGGTGCGCATCCACCTCGGCTACCTGCCGCCGGCCACCACCGTGCAGGTCACCAACGCGCCCGGCAGCCCGGCCGTGCATGCCGTCGCCTCCGGTTTCGGGCTGGTCGGCCTGCGCGAACGCGTCACCGCCCTCGGCGGCCATCTGCACGCGGGCCCGGGCGGGGCCGGCAGCTGGCGACTGGCGGCCCGTATCCCCCACCCCTCCCCGGCCCTCGCCGAGACCACCAAGTCCCCCGAGACCTCCGAGGCCTCCAAGCCCCCCGACCAGAACGGCACCCCCGCATGATCCGCGTCCTGATCGCCGACGACGACGCCCTGGTCCGCCTGGGCCTGACCGACCTCCTCGACGGGGACCCGGGCATCGAGGTCGTCGCCCAGGCGGCCGACGGACTGCACACCGTCGAGCAGGCCACCGCGCATCGCGTCGACGTCGCCCTGGTCGACGTACGCATGCCCCGCATGGACGGCATCACGGCCACCGCCCGGCTGCGTGCCCTGCCCCAGCCGCCGAGGGTGATCACGCTGACGACCTTCGATCTCGACGAGTACGTCTACGACGCCCTCGCGGCCGGGGCCGACGGCTTCCTGCTGAAGGACACCGACCCGGCCGAGATCCTGCGTGCCGTCCACCTCGTCGCCGCCGGCTCGGCGATGCTCCACCCCAGTGCCGCACGCCGTCTCATCGACCGCTACCACCGGTCGGGCGGGCCGCAGGCGACCGCCGCCCGGGCCGGGCTCGACCGGCTCACGCCCCGGGAACGCGACGTACTGGCCCTGCTCGCCCAGGGCGAGACCAACGCCGACATCGCCGCCCGGCTCGGCATGCGCGAGAGCACCGTCAAGGCCCACGTCAGCCGCATCCTCACCGCGCTGGAGGTCACCAACCGGGTGCAGGCGGCCCTGCTGGCCCGCGACGCCGGCCTCACCGCCTGAAGTCCCCGGCCCACGCGGCCTGTTCCCCTGCCGCCCGCCGCCGGATCCCCTTCCCTTGTCCGCGAGTTCACGGCTGAATACAACGGTGGCACGCACCACCCCTGCACCACCCATGCCTTGTCACCGACGACACCTTGGGAGCAGCAGCATGTGCGAGGACCATCAGGAGGACGGCCACGGCGGGCTCGCCCGGCGGGCTCTGTTCGTGACGGGAGCGGCCGCCGCGCTTACGTTGGGAAGCGTGAGCTTCGCTGCAGCGGCCGACGGGGACCAGGAGACGAGAACGGTACGGGGCACCCTGCCGCCCGGCTCCCCCGACTTCGTGTACGTGCCCGTCGAGGTCCCGGCCGGGGTCCGGGAGATCAAGGTCTCCTACACCTACGACCGGCCGTCCGTCCCGGCCGGCACCACCGGCAACGCCCTCGACATCGGCGTCTTCGACGACCGGGGCACCGATCTCGGCGGCCGGGGCTTCAGGGGCTGGTCCGGCGGGGCGCGCACCGAGTTCTTCCTCCGCGCCGACGACGCGACGCCCGGCTACCTCCCGGGCCCGGTGCGCGAGGGCACCTGGCACATCGCGCTCGGCCCGTACACGGTCGCCCCGCAGGGCCTGTCGTACGAGATCACGATCACGCTGACGTACGGCGAGCCGGGCGAGACCGCCCGGCCGGTGTATCCGCCCGAGCGGGCCAAGGGGCGGGGGCGGGCCTGGTACCGGGGCGACTGCCATCTGCACTCCTGGTACTCCGACGGGCGTCGCACCCCCGCCGAGATCGGGGCCCTGGCGCGGGCCGCGGGGCTGGACTTCATCAACTCCTCCGAGCACAACACGCACTCGGCGCACGCGCACTGGGCGGATGTGGCCGGGGACGATCTGCTGGTCATGCTGGGAGAGGAGATCACCACGCGGAACGGGCACGTGGTGGCGCTCGGCACCGACCCGGGCACCTTCGTCGACTGGCGCTACCGTGCCCGCGACAACCGCTTCGGCCGGTTCGCCCGCCAGATCCGCCGCGCCGGCGGCCTGGTCGTCCCGGCCCATCCGCACGCCACCTGCGTCGGCTGCAACTGGAAGTTCGGCTTCGGCGAGGCCGACGCGGTCGAGGTGTGGAACGGCCCCTACACGCCCGACGACGAGGTGACGCTGGCCGACTGGGACAGCATGCTCGTGGCGTCCGTACGGGACGGGCGTGACTGGATCCCCGCGATGGGCAGCAGCGACGCCCACCGCGACCCGGACCCCGTCGGCAGCCCCCAGACGGTCGTCCTGGCCGACGACCTGACCCGCCGGGCCATCCAGGAGGGCATCCGGGCCGGACGGTCGTACATCGCCGAGTCCGCGAAGCTCGCGCTGTCGTTCCGGGTGTCCGGGGGCCGCGGCGAACACGCCGGCATCGGCGAACGGCTCGCCGTCGGCCGCGACACCCCGGTCACCGTCCGCCTGGACGTCACGGGCGCCCCGCGCTGCACGGTCCGCTTCGTCACCGACCAGGGCGTGCTGCACACGAGCGCACCGCTGCCGGTGGCGGGTGCGGGCGTCGTGGAGTGGCGCACGACACCGTCGTACGCGGCGTACGTACGGGCCGAGGTGCGGCACGAGGCGGCGGCGGGACCGATCCCCGGGCCGCTGGCGGCGTTCACGAACCCCATTTTCCTGGGGCGTTAGCGATGCACGCCCTGCCCGCCCTCACGTGCCGAGGAGTCCGCTGACGATGTCCCGTGTCGCCGACGTCAGGTTCCGCGCCGCCACCGCCTTCCAGCGCCGCGTCAATCCACTCCTGCGCCGCCTGCCCCTCCAGACGGTCATCGAGACCAAGGGCCGCGTCTCCGGGCTGCCCCGGCAGACGCCGGTGGGCGGGCGGCGGGTCGGCGACGCCTTCTGGCTGGTGTCGGAGTTCGGTGAGCGGTCGCAGTACGTCCGCAACATCAAGGCGGATCCGCGGGTGCGGGTGCGGATCCGGGGTCGGTGGCACACGGGGACCGCCCGGCTGGTGCCGGACGACGACCCCGTGGCGCGGCTGCGGCGGCTGCCGCGCGTCAACGGGCTGGGAGTGCGGGCGCTCGGGACGAATCTGCTGACGGTGCGGGTGGACCTGGACGGCTGAGGACACTGAGAAGCCTCAGCCCGGCCACACGATCGCCTGCACCTCGCTGTAGGCGTGCAGGGCGTACGAGCCGACGTCCCTGCCGACCCCGCTCTTCTTGAACCCGCCGAAGGGTGCCTCCATGTTGCGGCCGACGGTGTTGACCCCGACCCCGCCGGCCCGCAGCCGCCGCGCCACCCGGAAGGCGCGGGCCACGTCTCCCGACCAGACGTAGTCGATGAGGCCGTAGTCGGTGTCGTTGGCCAGTTCCACACCCTCCTCCTCGTCGTCGAAGGGGATGACGACCACGACCGGCCCGAAGATCTCCTCGCGGGCCACG
Source organism: Streptomyces sp. NPDC055506 (assembly GCF_053643595.1). Taxonomy (NCBI): domain Bacteria; kingdom Bacillati; phylum Actinomycetota; class Actinomycetes; order Kitasatosporales; family Streptomycetaceae; genus Streptomyces; species Streptomyces sp. NPDC055506. Next base: position 93,021 of record NZ_JBSHKH010000010.1, read on the forward strand.
CGCATGTCGTTGGTGCAGTCGGCGAGGAGGGTCGGGGGAACGTAGAAGCCCGTGGGGAGCGCGGGCCGTTCGCCGCCCGTGACGACCACCGCGCCTTCCTTCCGGCCCAGTTCGACGTACGACTCCACACGGTCCCGGTGCGCCGCCGAGATGACCGGCCCGACCACCGTGTCCCGCTCCCTCGAGTCACCGACCTTCAACCGGCCCGCATACACGGCCAGTTGCTCGACGAGACGGTCGTACACCCCGCGCTGCGCCAGCACCCGCGTCGGTGCGGTGCAGATCTGGCCGCTGTAGAAGGAGAAGGTGGTCCCGATCCCGGCCACGGCCGAGCCGAGGTCCGCGTCGTCGAAGACGACCGCCGCCCCCTTCCCGCCCAGTTCCATCAACTGCCGCTTCATACCGCGCCCGCACACCTCGGCGATGCGCTGCCCCACCGCAGTGGAGCCGGTGAAGCTGACCATGTCGACGTCCGGCGACTCCACGGCCGCCTCACCGACCTCGGCCCGCGAACCGCTGACCACGTTCACCACGCCCGGCGGCACGCCCGCCGCCTCCAGGGCCTCCGCCATCCGGTAGACCGACAGCGGGTCCTGCGGGGCGGGTTTCACCACCACCGTGTTGCCCATGGCCAGGGCCGGGGCGACCTTGCCGGCCGCGTTGGCCCAGGGGTTGTTGTACGAGGTGACGCAGGTGACGACCCCGACGGGCTGGCGGACGGCCAGCGCGCCCATCACACCGGCCCGGCCCATGGGTCCGGCCTCGTTGATCTGGGGCGGGATGGCCCACTCGGCGGGCTCCACGCGCGCGTAGCGCCGGAAGCGGGCGGCGGCGACCCCGACCTGCATGGCGCGTGCGGTGGCCGTGGTCGCGCCGGTTTCCGCCCGGGCCAGCTCCGCGTACTCCCCGATGCGTCCGGCGATGATCCCCGCCGCCTTGCCGAGGACGGCCGCCCGTTCCTCCGGCGAGGTCCGTGACCACGGCCCGAAGGCCTCGCGGGCTGCGGCACAAGCCGCGAGCACCTGATCCCGCGAGGCCTCCGGCGCCCACCCGACGGTCTCCTCGGTCGCCGGGTCGATCACCGCGTAGTGCCCGCCGTCCGGCTCCGCCCAGGAGCCGCCGACGAACAACGCCTGTCGCCCCTTCACCTGGTGCTCACCGTCTCCGTGTCCCGGCCCGAGCGCAGCACACGCCCCGGTACGGCACCGGTCACCACGTCGTCCCGGATCGCCTCGACGCCGTTGACCCACACGGCCCGTACGCCGAGCGCCCGGGAGTCCAGCCGGGGGCTGTCACCCGGCAGGTCGTGCACCAGGGTGGCAGGGCCCGCGTCGATCCGCTCCGGGTCGAACAGGACGAGGTCAGCGTGCCAGCCCTCCCGTACCCGCCCCCGCTCCCGCAGGCCGAAGAGCCGGGCCGGGTCGTCGGTCAGCATCCTCACCGCCTGCTCCAGACCGACCAGCCGCCGGCCCCGCAGACAGTCCCCGAGGAACCGGGTCGTGTACGGCGCCCCGCACATCCGGTCCAGATGGGCGCCCGCGTCGGACCCGCCGAGCAGCACGTCCTCGTGCTGCCAGGTCTCCGCCCGCAGTGCCCAGGACGCCGGGTCGTTGTCCGTCGGCATCGGCCACAGCACCGTACGCAGCTCGTCGGCGGCGCAGATCTCCACCAGGCACTCGAAGGGCTCCTGGCCGCGCTCCTCGGCGATGTCCTTCACCACGCGCCCGGTCAGCCCGGCGTTCGCGTCGCTGTAGGTGTCGCCGATGACGTACCGCCCGAAGTTCGCCAGCCGCCGGAAGACGCCCGCCTCCTTGGACGTGGCCCGGCGCAGCAATTCCGCCCGCACGGCCGGATCGCGCAGCCTCTCGATCCGCTCGGGCACGGGCAGCGCGAGCACCGGCCCCCACCCGGGGATGAGATTGAGCGCGCAGAACGTGCCCAGCGACATGTTCATCGGCGTGAGGATCGGCATGGTCAGCGCCACGACCCGCCCGCCCGCCTTCCGTGCCTGCTCGCTCGCGAGGAGCTGCCGGGGCACGCGCTCGGGAACGGCCGCGTCGACCGTCAGCACGTTCCAGTTCAGCGGCCGCCCCGCCGCCGCGCTCATCTCCACGAACAGATCGATCTCGGCGTCACTGAACTGATCCAGGCAGCCCGCGACGATCGCCTCGATCTGCGTGCCCTCGTGCTCACCGACGGCCCTCGACAGCGCGAGCAGTTCGGCCGGCCCGGCGTGCCGGGAGGCGACCGGCCGCCCGTCCCCGTCGGAGTGGCTGGTCGACTGGGTGGTGGAGAACCCCCACGCCCCGGCGTCCATGGCCTCGCGCAGCAACCGCACCATCTCGGCGAGCTGCTCCGCACTCGGCTGCCCGCCCACCGCCTCCGGCCCCATCACATACCGCCGCAGCGCACAGTGCCCCACCATGAACCCGGCGTTGACCGCGATCCGCCCCTCCAGGGCGTCGAGATACTCCCCGAAGGAATGCCAGCTCCACGGCGCCCCCTCCTCCAACGCCACCAGCGCCATGCCCTCGACCTTCGACATCATGCGGCGCGTGTAGTCGGCGTCCTCGGGCCGGTCCGGGTTCAACGGCGCAAGCGTGAATCCGCAGTTCCCGCCCGCGACAGTGGTGACACCGTGATTGAGCGAGGGCGTGGCGTACGGGTCCCAGAAGAGCTGTGCGTCGTAGTGGGTGTGCGGATCGACGAAGCCGGGGGCCAGGACGAGACCGGCGGCGTCTTCGGTGGTGCGGGCTTCCTGGGTGACCTCACCGATGACGGCGATACGCCCGTCCTTGATGCCCACGTCGGCGGTGATGGCGGCCGCACCGGTCCCGTCCACGACGGTCGCGCCCTTGATGACGTGATCGAGCATGAGCATTCAACTCCTTTGAGTCCGTCGCCTTTCTTGGGGGCGCGGGGAACTGCGCGACCAGCCCCCACGAACCCGCACCCGCCAACGAACGCTCAAACCCCCTGCCGAAACCGCGAAGTCCGATGCACAGGATCCGTATCGATCTTCGGAATCACGTACTCCCCGACCAACCGAATCGTCTGCAACGTCTCCTCCTTCGGCACCCCCACCGGCAACCCGAAACTCAACTGATCCGCCCCGGCCCGCTCCCACCGCTCACACTGCCGACGCACCTCGTCCGGATCCCCGCAGATCAGCAACTCCTCCTCGATGAGCACCTCCACGAACTCCTCCGTGTACTCCGGCAGCGTCTCGGGCCACACCGGAAACCCCTCGGGCCGCGGAAACGTGTCGTGGTACCGGAACACCAGCGAGGGCAGATAGTGCAGCCCCCCGCTCGCCGCGATCCGCACAGCCTCCGCGTGCGTCGGCGCGCAGATCGCCGTGGTCGTCACCATCACGTTGTCGTTGACGAAGTCACCCACCGGCTCCGCGTCCACGATCGCCGACTTGTACTGCTCCAGCACCCACTCCATGTCGGAGACCTTCTGCACGCTGAAGCCGAGCACGCCCAGCCCCTTCTTCGCGGCCATGGCGTACGACGGCGGCGACCCGGCCGCGTACCACATCGCCGGGTGGGACTTCCCGTACGGCTTCGGCAGGATCTTCCTCGGCGGCAGCGACCAGTGCTTGCCCTGGAAGCCGGCGTACTCGTCCTGGAGCCACATCTTCGGGAACTCGGCGATGGTCTCTTCCCAGAGTTCCTTGGTGTGGTTCATGTCGGTGATGCCCGGCAGGAACCCGAGGATCTCGTGCGATCCGGCGCCCCGCCCGCTGCCGAACTCGAACCGCCCCTCGCTGAGGTGGTCGAGCATGGCGACCTTCTCGGCGACCTTCACCGGGTGGTTGACCGGGGCGAGCGGGTTGAAGATCCCCGAGCCGAGATGGATCCGCTCGGTCGCGTGTGCCAGGTACCCGAGGAAGACGTCGTTGGCGGAGAGGTGCGAGTACTCCTCCAGGAAGTGGTGCTCGGAGGCCCAGGCGTACTTGAAGCCCGACTTGTCCGCCTGGATGACGTACTCGGTCTCCTCCATCAGCGCCTTGTGCTCGGCGAGCGGGTCGGTCTCGGCCCGCTTGCCGACGTATCCCTGTACGAAGAGCCCGAATTCCACGGAGATCCACCGCCCCACGGTCACTTCTGACGAGTCGTCAGATTCATGGCTCCGACTGTTCCACCGGCCCCCGGGAGCGTCAATAGCTGACGAGGCGTCAGATAAAGCATCAGATAACGCTCACCCCGGCCAGCCACCCACCGTCGATCACGAACGGCTGCCCCGTGATGTACGACGAGTCCTCCGAGGTGAGGAACAGTGCGAGCCGGGCCACCTCCTCCGGCTGCCCGACCCGCCCCAGCGGCACGAGCTTGCGGTACAGCCGGTCGAGCCCCCGGGAAACCTTCTCGGCGTCGGCGTCCGGGTCCAGCCGGGCCGGGTTGGACATCGCCGTGTCGATGGCGCCCGGACAGACCGCGTTGACGCGTATCCCCCGCCCGGCCAGCTCCAGCGCGGCGACCCGGGTCAGCCCGACCACGGCGTGCTTGCTGGCGGCGTACGCGCCCACCGCGGCCATCCCGGTCAGGCCGGTGTAGGAGGAGGTGTTGACGATCGTGCCGCCGTCATCCATCTCCGGGGCTACCGCCCTGATGCCGAGGAAGCAGCCCACCTGGTTCACCCGGACGACCTGCATGAACTCCTCGAGGGGCGTGTCGAGGAGGGAGTTGAAGCGCAGGATGCCGGCGTTGTTGACGAGCCCGTCGACATGACCGTAGGCGTCCTTGGCGGCGGTGACGGCGGCCTGCCAGTCGTCCTCCCGGCCCACGTCGAGATGGACGTACCGGGCGCCGATCTCCTTCGCGAGGGCCTCGCCCTGGTCGTCCAGTACATCGGCGACGACCACACGCGCCCCCTCGGCGGCGAACAGCCGGGCCTCCTGCTCGCCCTGGCCGCGCGCGGCGCCGGTGACGATGACGACCCGTCCGTCGAGCTTGCCCATGGCTCTCCTCACAGATGGGGGGCGACCTCGGCGCCGAACGCCGCGATCTGGTCGGTGAGTTCGGTACGGCTCCGGCTGCGGAACCGCACCTGGATCTGGTGCACGCCCATCGCCCGGTAGGCCCGCAGCGACTCGGCGAGTTCCTCCGGACCGCCGGAGAGGGTCCGGCGGCCCACGTCCCAGCGGGGCGTGCCGATGTACAGCGGCTCGGTGATGGCGCCCGCGGTGAACGCACCCTGGAGGCCCGCCTGTTCGCGCAGCTCCCGGATCCGCCCGATCTGCGCGGGCAGCCGGTCCCTCGGATCCCCCTGCGGCAGCCAGCCGTCGCCCTTGAGCGCGGCCCGTCGTACGGCGGCGGGCGAGGAGCCGCCGACCCACAGGGGGACGTGGTCCTGCGCCGGGCGGGGCCGCTGGCCGAGTCCCTCGAAGTCGTACAGCTTGCCGTGGTGCTCGGGGAACTCCTCGGGCCCGAGGGCGGCGCGCAGGGCGTCGAGGCTCTCGTCGAGCACGGCCCCCCGCTGCCGGAAGTCCACGCCCAGGGCCTCGAACTCCTCCTGGACGTGCCCGGCGCCGACCCCGAGGACCAGCCGGCCTCCGCTGAGGTGGTCGAGCGTGGCGTACTGCTTGGCGGTGAGCAGGGGGTGCCGCAGCCCGACGATCGCGACATGGCTGAGCAGCCGGACGCGTTCGGTGGCGGCGGCGAGGAAGGAGAGCGTGGCGACGGGGTCGTACCAGATGGTGCTCATCGCGGCGGCCAGCCGGCGCGGGATGCCGACGTGGTCGCAGCTCGCGAGGTAATCGAACCCGGACCGTTCGGCGGCGCGGGCGATCTCCAGCAGGTCCTCCGGCCCGGCCTCCGCTTCCCAGCCCTCCGCGTAGAGGGTGCTCTGCGACTGGACCGGAAGCTGCATCCCGTAGCGCAGGCTCACCGCGCACCACCGCCGCCCGGGCCCGGCCACAGGCCCTCGTCCGTGAGCCCGAGCAGCTCGATGGCGTTGCCCCGCACGATCCGCTCCACGACCTCCGGCGCCAGATGCCCCATCTGCGCCTCGCCGACCTCGCGGGACTTGGGCCAGGTGCTGTCGGAGTGCGGGTAGTCGGTCTCGTAGAGCACGTTCCCGACGCCGATGGAGTCGAGGTTGCGCAGCCCGAAGGCGTCGTCGAAGAAGCAGCCGTAGACGTGCTCGGCGAACAGCTCGGACGGCGGCCGGTGCACCTTGTCGGCGACTCCGCCCCAGCCCCGGTTCTCCTCCCACACCACGTCCGCCCGCTCCAGGATGTAGGGGATCCAGCCGATCTGCCCCTCGGCGTACATGACCTTGAGGCCGGGGAACTGCTCGAACTTGCCGCTCATCAGCCAGTCGACCATCGAGAAGCAGCAGTTGGCGTAGGTGATGGTGGAGCCGACGGCGGGCGGGGCGTCGGCGGAGGTGGACGGCATACGGCTGGAGGAGCCGATGTGCATCGCGACGACGGTGCCGGTCTCGGCGCAGGCGGCGAGGAAGGGGTCCCAGCCGTCGGTGTGGATGGAGGGGAGCCCGAGGTAGGGCGGTATCTCGGAGAAGGCGACGGCACGGGCCCCGCGCGCGGCGTTGCGCCGGACCTCGGCCGCCGCGAGCTCGGCGTCCCACAGCGGTATGAGGGGCAGGGGGATGAGCCGGCCCCGCGCGTCCGGGCCGCACCACTCCTCCAGCATCCAGTCGTTGTAGGCGCGGACGCAGAGCAGGCCCAGTTCGTGGTCCTTGGCCTCGGTGAAGGTCTGGCCGCAGAAGCGCGGGAAGGTCGGGAAGCACAGGGCGGACTGGACGTGGTTGACGTCCATGTCGGCGAGCCGGGCCGGGACGTCGTAGGAGCCGGGCCGCATCTGCTCGTACGTGATGACTTCGAGGCGTATCTCGTCCCTGTCGTACCCCACGGCGGTGTCGAGGCGGGTCAGGGGGCGGCGGAGGTCCTCGTAGACCCACCAGTCACCGACCGGGCCGTCGTCGCCGGGCTGTCCCATCACGGGCCTGAAGCGCCCGCCGAGGAAGGTCATCTCCTTCACGGGCGCACGGACGATACGCGGACCGACGCCCCGGTACTTCTCCGGAAGCCGGTCCTGCCAGACGGTCGCGGGCTCCACGGTGTGGTCGTCCACGGAGATGATCAGCGGAAACGAGCTGTCGTGGGTGTCCATGGCGCTCACGGTAGCGCTGATCTGACGGATCGTCAGCTACGCGAGTGGGGGTCGGTTCCGGCCCCGATGGCGGGATCCGCACGCTGAGGACCGACATCTGCGGAGAGAGTGTGCGGACCTTGTGGACTCCCGTGCGTCGCCCTGTGATCGGTGTCTCCCACGGCTGACGTATCCGCCGCGCACAAGGCAAACTGGCCTGGTTGCTCAGGATGTCTAGGGGGACTGCATGGACGGTGTACCGGACGGTGTGCCGCGCGTACCGGAGCAGTGGCGTCCCGACTCCTCATCGAAGTCACCGGAGTCGGCGGAACCGATGGCCTCGACGACGCTGCGCTTCAGCGTGCTCGGACCGGTGCGCGCCTCGCGCGGCGACGAGCCGATCACCACCGGCTCCCCCCAGCAACGCGCCCTGCTCGCCGCCCTGCTGCTGCGCGAGGGCCGTACGGCCACGGCCGCGGAGCTGATCGACGCCCTGTGGGGCGAGGAGCCGCCCTCGCAGGCCCTGGCGGCGCTGCGGACGTACGCCTCCCGCCTGCGCAAGGTGCTGGACCCGGGCGTCCTGGTCAGCGAGTCCGGCGGCTACGCGGTGCGCGGCCTCGCCGAGGGCGCCCTCGACCTGGCCGTCGCCCAGGACCTCGCGACCGAGGCGGAGAAGGCCAGGTCGGCGGGCGACCTCTGCCACGCCCGCGACACCCTGCGGCGTGCCCTCGCCCTGTGGGACGGGGAAACCCTGGCCGGCGTACCGGGCCCGTACGCCGAGGCGCAGCGCGTCCGCCTGGAGGAATGGCGGCTCCAGCTCCTCGAATCCCGCCTGGACATGGACCTGGAGCAGGGCTGCCACGCGGAGGCCGTCTCGGAGCTCACGGCCCTCACCGCCGACCATCCCCTGCGCGAGCGGCTCCGCGAGCTGCTGATGCTGGCGCTGTACCGCAGCGGCCGTCAGGCGGAGGCTCTCGCGGTGTACGCCGACACGCGTCGCCTGCTCGCCGACGAACTGGGCGTGGACCCGCGCCCCGGCCTGAGCGAGCTGCAGCAGCGGATCCTCCAGGCGGACCCGGGCCTCGCGGAGCCGTCCTCCCCGGCCCCCGAGCCCGCTTCCGTCCCGGTACGCCCGGCGCAGCTTCCGGCGACGGTGCCGGACTTCACCGGCCGCTCCGGCTTCGTCCGCGAGCTGGGCGACATCCTGACCGCCGCCGAGGGCCGTGTCATGGCGGTCTCGGCGCTGGCCGGGATCGGCGGCGTGGGCAAGACGACCCTCGCCGTGCACGTGGCCCACCGGGCGCGCACGGCGTTCCCGGACGGGCAGCTGTACGTCGACCTCCAGGGCGCAGGTGCCCGGTCGGCGGAGCCGGAGACGGTCCTCGGCTCGTTCCTGCGCGCGCTCGGCACCGCCGACTCGGCGATCCCCGACTCCCTGGAGGAGCGGGCGGCGCTGTACCGCTCGGTGCTGGCCGGCCGCCGCGTCCTGGTGCTGCTCGACAACGCCCGCGACGCCGCCCAGATCCGCCCTCTGCTGCCCGGCACGGACGGCTGCGCCGCGCTGGTCACCTCCCGGGTGCGGATGGTGGACCTGGCGGGCGCCCACCTGATCGACCTGGACGTGATGTCCCCGGACGAGGCGCTGGCCCTGTTCACGAAGATCGTGGGCGAGGAGCGCGTGGCGTCGGAGCGGAAGGCCGCCCTGGACGTGGTCGCGGCCTGCGGTTTCCTGCCCCTGGCGATCCGCATCGCGGCGTCCCGTCTGGCGGCCCGCCGTACCTGGACGGTGTCGGTCCTCGCGGCGAAGCTCGCCGACGAACGCCGCCGGCTGGACGAACTCCAGGCCGGCGACCTGGCCGTGAAGGCCACCTTCGAGCTGGGCTACGGCCAACTGGAGCCCGCCCAGGCCCGCGCCTTCCGGCTGCTGGGCCTGGCCGACGGCCCGGACATCTCCCTCCCGGCGGCGGCCGCGGTGCTGGACCTGCCCGTCGAGGACACCGAGGACCTCCTGGAGTCCCTCGTCGACACGTCCCTGCTGGAGTCGGCGGCGCCGGGCCGCTACCGCTTCCACGATCTCGTACGGCTCTACGCGCGTGCGTGCGCGGAACGCGACGAGTGGCCGCCGAGCGAGCGGACGGCGGCGGTGTCGCGGCTGCTGGACTTCTATCTCTCGTCGGCGGCCGGGGTCTACGCGATCGAGCGGCCCGGTGACCGGCTGGTGGACCATCTGGAGCCGACCGCCTATCCGGGGCTGCGGTTCGACAACCGGCACGCGGCGCAGGACTGGCTCTACGCGGAGGCCATCTGCGTCCTCGCCTGCGTACGGCAGTCCGCGGGGCAGCCGGAGACGCTCCCCCGGGCGATCGACCTGCTGTGGGCCGCGCACGACCTCTCCGAGTCGGGCGCCAACTCCAGGGAGTACGAGGCGACGGCCACCGCGCTCCTGGACGCGGCCCGGCTGCACGGGCTGGGGCGGGCCGAGGCCAGGGCGCTGACGACGCTCGTCAACGTCCACCACGTGAGCGGCCGCTTCGAGCAGGCGGACCAGGAAGCGGAACAGGCCATCCTCCTCGCCCAGGAGGCCGACGATCTGCTGCCCGTCTGCTGGGCCCGCAACGCGCGCGGCATCATCGCGCTGTACCAGAACCGGCACGAGGACGGCGAGGAGCACCTCTCCCGGGCTATCGAGCACTTCCGGGCCCTGTGCGACCGGCCGGGCGAGGCCGCCGCGCTGTGCAACCTGTCCCGGATCCACCTCGCGACCGGGCGGACCCAGAGTGCGGTCGCGCTGGCCCAGGAGGGCATCGCCATCTACGACGCCATGGGCAACTCCATGCGCGGGGCCAACGCCCGCTACGCCCTCGGCCTGGCCCTCACCCAGAGCGGAGAGCTGGGCAACGCGGCCGACCGGCTCCAGGAGGCGCTGGAGGTGTTCCGCGACAGCAGGCAGCGCCTCTGGGAGGGCATGAGCCTGTTCCGGCTGGCCGAGCTGGATCTCGCCGCCCGGCGTCCCGCCCAGGCCGCCTCGAACGCCGAGATGGCGCTCACCGTGCTCCGCGGCATCGGCGGGGAGTGGCGGCGCGGCAACGTCCTCACCGTCCTCGGCCGCGCGCTCAGCGGTATCGGGCAGACGGGCCGGGCCCAGGTCTGCTGGCAGGAAGCGGCCGGGATCTACGAGGAGCTTGGCTCGCCCGAGGCCGCCGAGGTGCGCGCGCTGCTGTCCCCGGTGCAGGCGGCCTGACGACGGCTCCTCGGACCGGCCGGCCGCGTTCATCGTTCGTTTATCGCCCCACGCCATGCTTGACGTAGTCGATCCGTCGCGTCGGGGGGCAGACGGGTCACTGCACCGGGCCTCGCACCTCAGCACTAGGGTGAACGGCCCGGGCGGGCCCGCCCGGTCACCCTCGGGGGAGTGACCGGACGGGCCCGCGGACCTCAGTACTCGACCCACGCCAAGGAGAGTTGACGATCATGGGCGACGAGCTCAAGCCGCAGGACCTGCACGCGACGGACGCGAAGGCCGGCGAGGTGTCGACGGAGGACCTGCACGCCACGGACGAGGGCGCCGTGAAGAAGCAGGACCTGCACGCCACCGACGAGCCGCTCGAGACGAAGGACCTGCACGCCACGTCGGAGCCCTTCAAGCCGACGAAGTAAGCCACTCCCACACGGGGTTCGGCCGCGGCGGCGCGGAGGGGGAGCCGTCGCGGCCGATGCATGTCCGGCGGACGCCCGGGTGGCGCGAACGGGGTCCCGTCACAGGGCGACGACCCGCACGCTCGCCCCGCAGAGCTTTCCCATGTCGTCCTCATCGGACGTGAAGAGCACCACGCCCCCGGGCTGCCGCCCCGCGATCACCGCCAGGGCGGCGTCGATCGCGTACTTGTGGCCGTGCAGCCCCGTGTCCTGGAGCAGCGTGACGGCGGCGTCGGCGACCTCGCGCGTCACGGGTTCCACCACAACACGCGACATGGCCCACGCCCAGGCAGCGCGCTGCACGCGGCCGTGGTAGGCCTCGATCAGCGTCATGGAGCTGGTGACGACGCGGATGCCGGAACTGTGGGCGTCCTTGAGTCGGGCAAGCATCGCCCGATCACCCAGTACGGCTCGTGACAACGCCTCGCAGTCCAGCACGTAGCAGGACGGCACCATCAGCTCGCCCTCCGGCGCTGTCCACCGTCCGGAGCGCCCTGCTCCGCGAAGTGGCGTTCGAACTCCCTGCGCTCGGCCTCGGCCGCCGCGCGCTCGTCGTCGCTGACGGGGCCGTGTTCCTCCTCCAGCCAGGCCACCAGCTCACCGAGCCGGTCCTGCTCACGCTGACGCTCTATGGCCCGGGTGACGTAGGCACTGAAGCCGCCGGACCCGACGTCCTGCCGGATCTCCTCGGCGAGCTCCTCCGGCAGCGTGACGGTGTACTTCTTCGTTGCCATACCACTTACCATACCGCTTTTGGGCGTCCGCGTCCTGGCGGAGGCCCGTGCGGCTCCGGACGTCGGGTGTCAGTGCGGACATCGACCGCCGCCGCGCGCGATAGTGAGTCCCACAGATCCCCAGTCCGCTCAGACGTGAAGGTGGCCGTATGCCCGGCGAGCAACCGCACCTGTACGAGACCCTGGACGAGCGGTTCCGGAGCGGTCGGTGTGCGGCCGGGGACTCGCGGCTGGAGGTGTTGTACGAGGGGTGCCGGTGGGCCGAGGGGCCGGTGTACGTGCCCGCCGGGCGGTATCTGCTCTGGAGCGACATTCCCAACGACCGGCTGCTGCGGTGGGACGAGACCACCGGGGCCGTCGGTGTCTTCCGCTCCCCGGCCGGGTATCCGAACGGCAACACCCTGGACGGGCAGGGCCGGCTCATCACCTGTGAGCAGGGCAATCGGCGGGTGACGCGGACCGAGCACGACGGGTCGGTCACCGTGATCGCCGAGCGGTTCCGGGGGAAGCGGCTCAACAGCCCGAACGACGCCGTCGTGAAGTCCGACGGGTCGGTGTGGTTCTCCGACCCCGAGTTCGGGATCTCCAGCGACTACGAGGGGCATCGGGGGGAGAGCGAGATCGGGGCCCGGAACGTCTACCGGGTGGATCCCGGCAGCGGGGACGTGCGGCTGGTGGCCGACGGGTTCCAGGGGCCCAACGGGCTCGTGTTCGACCCCGGCGAGCACCGGCTGTACGTGTCGGACAGCCTCGCCAACCACATCCGCGTCTTCGACGTGCAAGATGTGCAAGGCGAAAGCACCCTGACCGGCGGCGAGGTCTTCGCCGAGTGCGCGAACGGCAGCTTCGACAACATCCGGTTCGACGACGCGGGGCGGCTGTGGGCCGGGGCCATGCACGGGGGCGTGCACTGCTACGACCCCGACGGCACCCTCCTGGGCCGCGTCCTGGTCCCCGGCACCGTCGCCAACATCCGGTTCGGCGGCGCCCGGCGGAACCGGATGTTCATCGCCGCCGACACCACCCTCTACTCCCTCGTGATGTCCGTGACCGGGACCCCGCCCCTGCCGCCGGCCCGCCCCTGAGCCCGCAGCGCCCCCTTCAGGACCTTCCCGCTGGCGTTCCTCGGCAGTTCCGCCACGAACTCCACCGCCCGCGGGACCTTGTAGTTCGCCATCTCCCGGCGTGACCAGGCGATCAGGTCGTCCCCCGTGACCAACGCCCCCGGCCGCCGTACGACGTACGCCCTGCCGACCTCCCCGAGCCGGGCGTTCGGTACGCCGATCACCGCCACGTCCGCCACGTCCGGGTGGAGGCCCAGGAGCTGCTCTATCTCGGCGGGGTAGGCGTTGAAGCCGCCGACAATGAACATGTCCTTGAGGCGGTCGGTGATGCGCAGATTGCCCTCGGGGTCCAGGACGCCGATGTCGCCCGTGCGCAGCCAGCCGTCCTCCGAGAGCACCTCGGCGGTGGCCGGTTCGTCCTCGTAGTAGCCGGTCATGACGTTGAAGCCGCGGACCAGGACCTCGCCCGGCGCCCCGGGGCCCAGCGGCCCGCCCTCGGAGTCCACGACCCGTACCTCCGTGCCGGGGATCGCCCGGCCCGACGTCGACGCGATCACCGTCGGGTCGTCGCCGCGCCGGCACATCGTGACGACGCCGCCCGCTTCGGAGAGGCCGTACGCGGTCAGGACCGTGCCGACGCCGAGTTCGGCGCGCAGGCGCTCGACGAGACGCAGCGGCACCACCGCCGCTCCCGTCACGACCAGGCGCAGGGCCGACAGGTCGTGCGCGTCGCGTGCCGGGTGGTCCAGGAGGGACTGGAGGAGGGTCGGGGGGCCGGGCAGCACCGACACCCGTTCCGCGGCGATGTTGGCCAGGACCGTGTTCACGCCGAACACCGGCTGGGGGATCATCGTCGCGCCCCGCATCAGGCAGGCGATCACCCCGGCCTTGTAGCCAAAGGTGTGGAAGAAGGGGTTGACGATGAGGTACCGGTCGCCTTCCGTCAGACCCGCCAGCTCGCTCCAGATGTCGTACGCCCGCAGCGTCTGCGCATGGGTGATGACAGCGCCCTTGGGGCGGCCCGTCGTGCCCGAGGTGAAGATGATGTCCGAGGGCCAGGAGGGCTGTATCGCCCTTGCCCGGTCCCGGACATCGCCCTGGCCCACGCCCTCTCCGCTCGCCAGGAAGTCCTTCCAGGTCAGGAAGTCGGCCGGAGCGTCCTCGGAGAGCACGACCGCCCGCTCCAGGGCGGGCAGGCCGGGCAGCGGGCCGGTGCCCGGGCCCTCCCCCGCCGCTCGCCGCAGCGACGCCACGTACGACGTGCCGAGGAACGTGCCCGTCACGAACAGCAGCCGCGCCCCGCCGCGCCGCAGGACGTCCGCCGCCTCCGCGCCCTTGAACCGGGTGTTGAGGGGGACGAGGACCCCGCCCGCCGACACCGCGCCCAGTGCCGCGACGATCCAGTCGAGGGTGTTGGGCGCCCAGATGGCGACCCGGTCGCCCGGCGCGATGCCGTTGGCCAGGCAGGCCGCCGCCGACCGTTCGATACGGGCGCCCAGTTCGGCGTACGAGATCCTCGTGCGGCCCTCCACCACCGCCTCGGCATCCGCGTACCGCTCGGCAGCGGCCCGGACGAGTTCCGGAATGCTTCCCCACTCCAGATCACCGCGCACAGCACGCCTCCCGAATCCCGTAGCTGACTATCCGTCAGATTAGCTGTAGCCTGATGGTCTGTCAGCAGCCCTTCAGCAGCGTGGAGGTGTGCGCATGGCCGGACTCAAGGACGCCACCGCCATAGTCGGCATCGGACAGACCCCCTTCGCCAAGCAACTGCCCGAGGACGAACGCACCCTGGCCTGCCGGGCCGTGCTGGCCGCACTCGACGACGCCGGGATCGCGCCCGGCGAGGTCGACGCCCTCGCCTCCTACACCATGGAGGAGACGGACGAGGTCGAGCTGGCCAAGGCCTGCGGCTTCGGGGACCTCACCTTCTTCAGCAAGGTCGGGTTCGGGGGCGGCGGTTCGTGTGCCACGGTCGGCCATCTCGCCGCCGCCATAGCCGCCGGGCAGGCTAGCGTCGGGGTCGCCTGGCGGTCGCGCAAGCGGGGCAGCGGGCCCCGGCCGTGGACCAACACCACCGTCCAGCTCCCGACTCCGGCCCAGTGGACCCGGCCGTACGGCCTGCTCAGGCCCGTCGACGAGATCGCCATGCTCGCCCGGCGCTATCTGCACGAGTACGGGGCCACCCGCGACCACCTGTTCAACGTCGCCCTGGCCTGCCGCAACCGCGCCAACCAGAACCCCGCCGCGATCATGTACGACCGGCCCCTCACCCGCGAGATGTACATGACGTCCCGCTGGGTCAGCGAGCCGCTCTGCCTCTTCGACAACTGCCTGGAGACGGACGGGGCACTGGCCTGTGTGGTCGTCTCCGCCGAGAGGGCCCGGGACTGCCGCCGGAGACCCGTCTACGTCCACTCCGCCGCCCAGTCGCTCCCCGCCCAGCACCACGGCATGGTCAACTACTGGAACGACGCCCCCCTCACCGGCCCCGCCTGGAGTGCCGCCCGGCATCTGTGGAAGCACTCCGACCTGGCCCCCGAGGACGTGGACGTCGCCCAGATCTACGACGCCTTCACTCCCCTGGTGCTGCTCTCCCTGGAGGGCTACGGCTTCTGCGGGCGCGGCGAGGGCGGGGCGTTCACCGAGGGCGGCGCACTGGAGACCGGCGGGCTGCTGCCCGTGAACACCGGCGGGGGCGGCCTGTCCGAGGCCTATGTGCACGGCTTCAACCTCATCAACGAAGGGGTGAAGCAGCTGCGCGGGACCAGTACCGCTCAGGTGCCGGACGCCTCCGTCTGCCTGGTCACGGCGGGTGAAGGGGTGCCGACCTCTGCCCTTCTGCTGAGGAACTGAGGAGTTGCCGATGCTGCGTCCCGTCCCCGACCCCTCCGGCGCCCCCTTCTGGGAGTACGCCGCCCGGGGCGAGCTCCGCGTCCAGGCCTGCGCCGCCTGCGGCGAACTCCGCTTCCCGCCCCGGCCGTGCTGCCCGCACTGCCAGTCCTTCGAGGCGGAGTGGCGCCCGGTCTCCGGCGGCGGCCGTGTCTGGTCGTACGTGGTTCCGCATCCGCCGCTGCTGCCGGGCTACGCGGAGCTGGCGCCGTACAACGTGGTCGTCGTCGAGCTGGACGAGGCGCCGCGCATCCGGCTCGTCGGCAATCTGGTCGCCGGGCCCGGTGAGCCGATCGACTCGTTGCCGGTGAAAAGCATTCGCATCGGTGCCCGTGTGCGGGTCGTCTTCGACGACGGCCTGCCGCGATGGGTCCTGGAGCGGTCATGAGCAGCGTGCTCGTCAGCGCGGACAAGGACAGCGGGGTCGCCGTCGTCACCCTGAACCGGCCCGGCCGGCTCAACGCGATCGACCTGGAGATGGCCGGGCGACTGGCGGACGTCTGGCGGGAGTTGCGGTTCGACGACACCGTACGGGCCGTCGTGCTCACGGGCGCCGGGGAGCGTGCCTTCTGCACCGGCATCGACCGGGACGCCGTCGTGCCGCAGCCGAACTCGCCCTACGCGCAGGACGATCCGCTGCTCGGCATCGGGCCGAAGGCCAACGACCTGTGGAAGCCGGTCATCGCCGCCGTACGCGGGATGGCCTGCGGGGGCGCCTTCTATCTGCTCGGCGAGGCGGAGTTCATCGTCGCCGACACCACCGCCGCCTTCTTCGACCCGCACACCACCTACGGCATGGTCAGCGCCTACGAGTCCGTCCTCATGGCACAGCGCATGCCCTACGGGGAGGTCGCGCGGATGGCGTTGACGGGGACGGCGGAGCGGATCTCCGCGCGGCGGGCGTACGAGGTCGGGCTGGTCTCCGAACTCGCCCCGGAGGGTGGGGCTCCGGCGGCGGCGATCGCGTGTGCCGCCGTCATCGCCGGGCATCCGACGGAGGCCGTGCAGGGGACCGTACGGGCGTTGTGGGCCGCGACCGAGGCGGGGCGGGCTCAAGGGGTCGCACAGGCGCCGCATCTCATCGCGCTCGGGAACGCGGCGGGTGAGCGGCAGGCCCGGCTGTTCGCGGGGCGGGGGCGGGCGTATCGGTTGCGTTAGAAAATCGTTTACTCCTACACGCGTATGCTCGACCCGTGGTTGAGCATCGGATGATCGACGTGAACGGCATACAACTGCACATCGCGGAGCAGGGCGAGGGCCCGCTCGTGGTGCTGCTGCACGGTTTTCCGGAGTCCTGGCACTCCTGGCGGCACCAGTTCGGGCCGCTGGCCGAGGCCGGTTTCCGGGTGGTCGCGCCCGACCAGCGCGGGTACGGCGGCAGTGACCGGCCCGAGGACGTGTCCGAGTACAGCATCTTCCACCTGGTGGGCGATGTGGTCGGGCTGATCCACGCGCTGGGCGAGGAGCAGGCGTTCGTGGTCGGGCACGACTGGGGGGCGCCGGTGGCCTGGCACACCGCGCTGCTGCGGCCCGACGTGGTGCGCGGGGTGGCCGGGCTGAGCGTGCCGCCGCCCTTCCGTGGCGGGCAGCCGCCGCTGAAGACCATGCGGGAGCGGTTCGGCGGGCACTTCTACTGGAACTACTTCGAGGAGCCGGGCGTCGCGGACGCCGAGTTCGGCGCCGACACCCGCACCGCCCTGCGCAAGCTGCTGTACTCCGCCTCCGGTGACGCGCCCGACGCCGGACGCCCGGAGCAGGCCCTGGTCGAGGACCTGGGGCGCGGCTGGCTCGCGGACGCCCCGAACCCCGACGTGCTGCCCGACTGGCTCACCGAGGCGGACCTCGACACCCTCACCGAGAGCTTCGAGCCGGGCTTCACCGGCGCGCTCAACTGGTACCGCAACCTGGACCGCAACTGGGAGCTGACGGCCCCGTGGCAGGGCGCGGTGGTGTCCTCGCCGGCGCTGTACGTGTACGGCGACCGCGACTTGGTCCCGGCCTTCCCGGGGACGCCCGAACTGATCGAGGCGCTGCCGGAGTTGCTGCCGGACCTGCGGCGCAAGCCGGTCGTGCTGCCGGGCTGCGGCCACTGGACGCAGCAGGAGCGGCCCGCCGAGGTGAACGAGGTACTGATCGACTTCCTGACGGAACTGCGGGGCTGAGAACCCCTGAGACGCGGGGCCCGGCGGCCGGCCTCACCTCGGCCGGGTAGAAACAGCCGGGCCCTTCGGG